>JAJRAX010000126.1 GCA_028679775.1 Methanothrix sp.
AGAATGCTGCATGTGTAGGGAACCGTGGAGTCTATGCGTTTGGCGATCAGTGCTGCATAGGCGTGCTCTATCTCCGCCACAGCCAAAATAGCTGAAACTGGCTTCTCCCTGAGGAAAAGCCGTTCCAGTGGTTTATTGAGTGAATCCTGGTTCATTCTCAGGATTCAATCAGGCCTGCTCGCCAGCCTGGTTCGTGATATCTTGGGGCGTGATGGCTGGGGATGAGAGGGCCTGCATCGACGGAGTTATGTTCAAAGGCTGGTCGAAGTCGTAGTAGAGATCCGTGGACTCTATGGCAACGGTGATCGCTCCCAACTGAACGGACTGATTGAACATAGTTGCCTTTCCTGAGCTGGGATCTACTGCCCCGATGAGTTCGGGCGTCATGGTAAAGCTCATAACGCTCTCGTATTTCACAGGCAGATAGGAACTCTTGGAGATCCAGATAGTCTTTTCAATCTTACCTGTCTCATTCAGCTCGGACCTGTTGAGGGACGGCAGGAACAGTGGATACTGAGTCACCTTGGCAGCTATTGCAAAGGCAGTGTTAAACAGAGATGCATTATCCTCGTTTCCGGGCACTATCTTCAATTTGTAGGCATCCTCGCCATTGACAGACTCGGTGCCAAGCTCCTCCGTGGTAGAGAGATTGAATGTGCCTGCCAATGTTTTTATCTGATTGTTTCTGTCTGGGCCCCAAACCTCTTCTGCCTGCCTTGGATCCACAAGATGCGTCCAATTACCGTCCCCGTCGTCCATATAAGTTGAGTTGCCAATCAGATAAAAGTCAACATTCGTGGTTGTGACGTTTGCAGGCAGATTTGGAGCCTCCAACATGTTTTTAGTCGAGCTGTTGGCATGGACCTTCAGGCCCTGGAGGTCAACGACTGCAACTGTCTCGACGTTTTCCGTGAACGTGTTCAACTTCTCAGTTGTGGTATTGTTGCCGGAATGCAGCTTCCAGGTCGAAGTCAATGAACTCTTGAGGCTGTAGCTGGACAGGTTTTCTGCAGATGATATGGACAGATTCTTGAGCTCTTCTGCGCTTTTGTCTGCAACGCTTGGACCCTTCTCAGTACAACCGGAAATGGCTACTGCAATTAATATAAGTGCTACTAGCAATCTCTTCATATTTTATGGCCTCTCATGTATATCAACAAATATGGCTTGAATCTTCTGCATCTTCCTCTGCCCGGCCTTTACTGCGGGACTTTTTTCCCAGCAGGCTCAAACCTCTCGCCAGTGATCATCTCGAAGAGCTTGATGTATATCCTGCTCGTCTCTTCTATCACCTGTAGTGGTAGGGCGGGAATTGGCGGCTCCTCGCGTCCGGCCTCTCGTGCCGAATATAGTTGGTCTTTGTAGCCAGTCTGGCGATAGTGCTGGCGCACAAATTCCTTGGAGAGGTCCACGAACCTGCCAGCTTCGTAGCTGGCTTTATCCCAGAAGCGGTCC
This sequence comes from Methanothrix sp., assembly GCA_028679775.1. GTDB lineage: Archaea > Halobacteriota > Methanosarcinia > Methanotrichales > Methanotrichaceae > Methanothrix. Next base: position 1,456 of record JAJRAX010000126.1, read on the forward strand.
TCGTCTGCCGTTCCGTAAACATCGATCACCATGATCTGCCGGTCCTCGTCAAATGCCAGCTCCTTCTTTCCGTCTACATGAATCAGGCCTCGCGAGGCAACGCTTTTGCCTATGTCCTCGTCGATCTTGAGGACGATCTCGCGGGCATCTTCGTACTCCTTGGCTGAGAGCCCGGAGATCTGCAGGGCCTCCTCCGTTTTCAGAAGTCGGTCCGTCTTCTCAAGTTTGGTTGAGACCTCGATGAATGGTTCAGGCAGTCTCTCGCCTGAGACGACGGTGTGCCCTGGGGGATAGCCCAGATCCTTTGCCGAGATCTTCCCATCTTTTACCCGGTCGTAGAGAGATCCGGCCACAAACCAGCGGCAGATCCATTCCAGGGGTATGAGGTAGTTCTTGGAGCGGCTCGTGATCTGGCCAGGCTGAAGTATGTCGACCTTTTTGCAGAGCATTCCTGCCGGCGGCAGGTACTCTAAGAAGTGGGTCTTGATGCCCATCTTCTCGGCTCTATCAAACCAATAGACGCCCTCGCGGCTGAGGGTCTCGCCCTTGAAGGGAATCTGGCTCGGGATGACCTTATCGAAGACGGAGATGTTGTCTGTGAAGCGAAATTCCAGTCGGTCCCCGAGGTCATAGGCCTCTTTGACCTTGCCCTTCATCAATAGCTTACGCTGCATCGAGTTGCCATTGGCCGAGAAAGATAATAACACTTTTGCTTTATGCCGTCCGATGTGTGGAGAAAAAAAAGAGAGAATTAGAGAGGCTTAATCGAAGTCCTCTCCGCCCATGCCGCCCATGCCACCTGGCATTCCGCCTGCGCCGCCAGGCATGCCGCCCGGTCCGCCGGACTTGGAAGCGATGACATCGTCGATTCGTAGGATCATGACTGCAGACTCGGCAGCACTGTTGATGGCCTGGGTCTTGACCCTCAGGGGCTCGACCACACCGAGCTTGAACATGTCCACGGGCTCGCCGGTGTCCATGTCCAGGCCTGCGCTCTTGATGCCCTTCTCATGCTGGCTTCGCAGAGCGACCAGGGAGTCGATCTGATCGAGACCTGCGTTCTCTGCCAGGGTCTTGGGTATGACCTCCATGGAGTCTGCAAAGGCCTCGATGGCCAACTGCTCGCGTCCGCCAACGGTTGCTGCGTACTCGCGCAGGCGCAGCGCAAGCTCGACCTCAGGAGCGCCGCCGCCTGGAACCAGCTGTTTGTCCTCGACTACCACGCCGACGACCCTCAACGCGTCTTCCATGGCGCGGTTCAGCTCATCGACCACGTGCTCGGTTCCGCCGCGCAGGATGATGGAGACTGACTTGGGGTTCTTGCATTCTTCTACGAATGTCATCTTCTCGTCGCCGATCTTTCTCTCCTCGACGAGGCCCGCGTTGCCCAGATCCTTGGCAGTCAGGTCGTGGATGCTGGTGACAACTCGTCCGCCGGTGGCGCGTGCGAGCTTCTCCATGTCGCTCTTCTTGACGCGGCGTACTGTGTAGATGCCGTCCTTGGCAAGGAAGTGCTGGGCTAGGTCATCGATGCCTTTTTGGCAGAAGACAACGTTAGCGCCGGTGGCCTTGATTGAGTCCACCATGCCCTTGAGCATGGTCTCTTCCTGGTCCAGGAATGCCTGCAATTGATCCGGTGAGGTGATCTCTATCTTGGCATCGACCTCGGTCTTCTCGATCTCGATGGCTGCATTGAGCAGAGCAATCTTGGCACCAGTTACCTTCTTGGGCATATTGGGGTGCAGTCGGTCCTTATCAATGACCATGCCGTGTACCAGCTCGGAGTCGGTGATTCCGCCGCCTACCTTCTTCTCGACGGTGATGTTGTCTACGTCCACAGATCCGTCCTCATCAACTACAGCCCGGACTGCCTCCACTGCCAGGTTGGCCAGTTCGTCTCTTGCGGTGCCGGAACCCTTGCCGGTCATTGCAGTGACTGCGATCTTCTTGAGAAACTCGACGTCCTTGACGGAGACATCCACTGCGATGGTCTTGAGGATCTCCAGGGACTTGTCTGCAGCGGCTCTGTAACCGGCAGCGATAACTGTTGGATGGATCTCTTGATCCAGCAGGCCCTCGGCCTGTTTGAGCAGCTCTCCAGCTAAGACCACTGCGGTTGTGGTGCCGTCTCCAACCTCAGCGTCCTGGGTCTTGGCGATCTCCACCATCATCTTGGCTGCGGGGTGCTCGATGTCCATCTCTTTGAGAATTGTGACACCGTCGTTGGTTATTACTACGTCTCCGAGAGTATCGACCATCATCTTGTCCATGCCCTTGGGGCCGAGTGTGGTTCTGACGGCTCCGGCAACGGCCTTGGCTGCCATGATGTTTGACCTCTGTGCTTCTCGGCCAGCCGTTCTCTGGCTGCCTTCCTTGAGAATAAGTACGGGCGTTCCACCAAATTGTCCTGCTGCCATTTATGTACCTCCAATGCGATTAGCTCAAATTGAGATACGGGGTGTTTGAACTTCTATATAAATACATCGGGTGAAACGATAGTGACTTATGCCAGAGACAGAACAGCGCAATAATATGCAGACACTCAATCTCGCCCTTATCGACTATTTTTAGGGCAAGATCGCAAAAGCCCTTGCAGGGAACCCCGATCCACCCTCTGGTTTTGGAAAGGCAACAACGATCAATGCTCCATATTCCGGCACCTTGTCCAGACCGGCGAGCAATTCTATTTGGAAATGGTCTCGTCCAAGGATATAGGACTCCAGCGTGTAGTTGTCTTCGGTCGTCTGGAGTCCCGGATCTGTATCGGTAGTCTCATGACCGGATGCAGTGATATTCCTATCCTCATAGAGGTAGCGCAGCACCTCCATGCTCCAGCCCGGATAATGGAATACTCCATTTTGGTCTCTATTCAGCATGGCTATCTGGTTGGGCCAGCGTTTGGACCAGTCCGTCCGAAGGGCCACGAAGCATCCTTCTGGTATCTTGCCATATCTGGATTCCCATGCTTTCACATCATCCATATTGACTGCATAATCCGGATTTTCTGACACCTTCTGATGTATATCCAGTACTACTAAAGGCAGAACCATTTCCTGGACGTCTATCTGATCAACTGTGCGTTTTCCTTGATGGAAATGTGCTGGCGCATCGACATGGGTGCCCCATTGTCCTACAAGGACGAACTTCTGGGTCAAAAAGCCTGATGTGCTGAAGTTATAGACAGTCTCGACAGTCTCATTTGGAAAGCCCTCCCAATGAGGTATTCCTGGTTTGAAGCTATGTGTCAAGTCCACTTTCTCTTTTAATTTCAATATATCAAAAACATGCCACAGAGAGGGATTTTCGATAGAATAATTGTCTTTTATATCGTCTGCCTTTTGGCCAGTGTTAAGGTCGGACGGTGCATTCAAACCCGCAGATATGGGGAGCAACAGCAATAATACGGCAATCGGCGTGATGCATGTAATTAAAATGCGCCTAAACGATCTCTCAAACCTCATCGATATCGCCCTTTGCTTTTAGTTTATATGGATTATGAGTGTCACCCCGTCCCGGCGCCATTATTGGCAGAAGCCTCCTGCCGGATCATATAAAATAGCACAAGAAGAACGCAGATGTTTCCGGCCAGCCCCAGTATCGCGAGCATTTGCGCCCGGTAGAAGAGGAACACCTGTACGAGCAGTATTTGCACAAGCACAGCCGCTTTGAATAGCTCGTAAGCCTTCAGACGGCTGCTTTTCATCTTCGTTGCAGCAGCGATCACCAGGGCTGCTGCCAGTGTGGCCGAGGCGAGGCCCGCCAGATCGAAGAACGTGAGCGTCGGAAAGACGGAATGCAGATCCTCCTTCCATTCAAGCCTTACGTAGAGCAGGAAAAAGCCAAGGATCAGGGCGAAGAGCGATTGCAGAACGAAGAAGGCTATCAATGCCCGCACGAACCAGGGTTTTTGCACCAGTCTTCTGTAAATCCGTCTCAATCGATACTTAGTCGCAGTGTAGATATCGGGCTTTGGAACAGGCACGGACTCGGTTGAGTAGAGAAGAGACCGGAGAGCTCGCGTTACCGGGTCGGAGGGCGAGCAGCTCTTGAGCAGTTCCAGCGCTCTCTTTCGCTCCCGGTGGTCGAGGTCCTCGAGGACGACCTCCTTGGCGATCTCCAGAACATTGATCAGCCTCTCCTCCTCGGATAGCTGGGGCTTTTTGACAAAGTTCTCTATGGCTAGGTAGAGCAGGATGAAAACTACGTAAATCAGGGCTACAGTTGGCCGAAAGAAGTAGTTGTTGTCTCCTGTGATGAACTTGCCCAATTCATCTATGAAGGCCCCAAAGCCAAAGCCGCCCAGGACTGCCACCAGATAGTAGGCAGATTTGTTGATATAGGCCAGGGCAATGACCAGGGCGACCATCATCAGCACTCCTCCTAAAAGCACATGAGCGATGTGCAGGTTGCCGGGGCTGAAGGATGGATAGCCTGTCAGGGCCAGGAAGAAGCGAATGCCGAGCACCGAGAAGGCGGCGGTGACCAGGAACAGCTCCAGAAGGCTGGCCGCCTCCAGGTTTCTCATGAGATGCCTGTTGAATAGCTTCATCAGATCTCTCCTGGATTTGGATATGCTTCATTCATTGCCCAAGCAAAGAAAACGGGCAGGTCGGTCGGCCCAATTTTTTTAGCTCTCCTCCACCGGATAATAGTACTCTCCCTGCTCCTTTTGAGTCCTGTCAAGCCTCGACTCCGGCTTATTGACCCTTGGTCGGCGTGTCTCTTCGTCTCGCCGGAAGGTGATGTTGATTGCTTTTAAGAAGGCGTTCATGCCCTCTCGCATCTCCAGCGGCGTATGGGCGATGCCCAACCGGCCTGGCTCGCCATCAAAGACCATCAGCCTCTCGGCCAGAAGGTCGATTAGGTAGATGTCGTGATCCACGACCAGCACAGTCTTCTCCGAGGCCTCGGCAAATCGCCTCATGACTTTGGCAGTCAGCATTCTCTGCTCGACGTCCAGGTGCGCCGAGGGCTCGTCCAGCAGGTAGAGATCAGCCTGGCGGCTAAGGCAGGCCGTGATGGCGACCCTCTGCAGCTCGCCTCCGGATAGCTCCGTTAGAGTCTGATCCATGAGCATCTCCAGGCCCATTGGCTTCAAGATCTCAGTCTGGTAGAAGCTGCTGTCAAAGTCATGGGTCACGCTTCGAAGCAGCCCCTGCACAGTCACATCGGTATCGGCTTTCAGGTACTGGGGCTTGTAGGAGACCTTGAGCCGGCTGTCGAAGTCGCCCGTCGTAGGCTTCTCGACACCAGCCAGTACCCGGATGTAAGTACTCTTGCCTATGCCGTTTGGACCCAGGATGCCCACCACCTCTCCGCGGCGAATGATGCCCGGCTCGGCCTGCAACGAAAATGATGAGTATTGAACTGAAAACGCATCATAAGCGATCAAGGAGGGTATATCCTTCTCGATCCTCGGGGCGTGGATCTCAAAGGTGATGGATGTGTCGCGGAAGCGCACATTCTCCTCAGGAAGGTTGCCGCGCAGGTACTGGTTGATGCCTACTCTCACTCCCTTCGTCCGGGTGATGACTCCATAGGCCCCAGGCACGCCGTAGATGAGGTGCACGTTTTCCGCAAGAAGGTCGAGCAAAGCCAGATCGTGCTCCACCACCATGACAGCCCGGTCCTTTGCAAGGCTCTGCAGGATGCGGGCCACGTTGATTCTCTGGTAGATATCAAGATACGGGCTGATCTCATCAAAGAAATAGAAATTCGCGTCGCGAGCAGCTGTCGCCGCAATGGCCACCCTCTGCAGCTCTCC
>JAJRAX010000344.1 GCA_028679775.1 Methanothrix sp.
ATTTATCTCCTTATGAATCCGGCGATTACTATCAGGACTATCGCGCCCAGAATTGCCGTTATCCAGCCTCCGATTCCCGATGTCCCGAGGAATCCTCCGAAGAGATAGCCACCGATCATTGAGCCCACGATGCCGACAACGATGTTTCCCAATGTGCCGAATCCGTGGCCGACCCAAACCTTTCCTGCGATCCAGCCTATGATGGCTCCCACGATCAGCCATCCGATGAAAGAGACTATTCCGAACATTTTTCCCACTCCTGGCTTATCCAGCCTGAAAACTGATGCGGACGGTGATACGTACGGCGATGACGACTACGACGGGAGCCGCCGACCTGCCGTATTTTGCCGCTAACGCTTGGCCAATTGCTCAAGTGAATCTATAGCCCGGATGCTATAAATTTTTTGGGGGGATGAGGTCAGTGAGATGGGGGCAGGGAGAGGAGATCAAGGCACGATTGCATAGCCCTCAAGCGGTAATCTCCACGTAATACGTTCTCGTATCCGCCACAATGTTTTCCCAGGACCGCTTGTAAACGAAGGCGATGGTCGTCTTGCCGGGACGGATGGGATTGAAGACAAAGACAGACGTCCCACCCGCGCCGATGGCCTCCGAGGGGCCTTTCTCGAACTCGGTTTTTGCCAGTTCGAGCAGATAGTAGTCATAGTCCGGTTTCCATTCATAACCTGTGGTGGGATTGGCCGGTAAGGAAATGGTGAACGGCTGCTTTTCCTTGGCCCGAATCAGTTGCACTTTCGCCTCCTTCTCGCCCGTTATCCTGTAGTTCTCCACCGGCTCCATCAGCGGATAGTAGTCGACGTTGCCGTCGGAGATAACCATCGGCTCGTCGCCGATTCCGTCGGCGTTCCCGTCCTCGCCGGTGTAGTTCGCCCAGTAGTTGCCCATGCGGCTGCGCAGCACCCGGCTGTTGAACTGGTAGTTTATGCCCTGGCTGGAATTCCAGACGGATGGAACATCCGGGCAGACGATTCCGCTACCGGCAAAGTCGTTGAGATAAATCACGGCAGGCAAGACTACCTCCAGAGCGCAGTTGCGACTGTCGCCAGAGCCGCCCGGAACTGAGACCTCAAAGCCCTGCATCGATGCCCCGAAGGCCGCCAGGATCATCTTTCCGCCATCGGCCACCAGAAGCGGCCTTCCGCTGCCGGTGTCCAGGCCCTTGAGAGCAACGCTCTTTCCCATGATGAAATTCTCGCGGTACGTTCCGCTCTCCACGACGACCGTCTCATTCGGCGATGCGGCATTGAGCGAGTCCTGAATGCCGGAAAAGTCGCAGCCTTGCGGGCAGACCCGCACCTCCGCGTTCGCCCCTGGCGGGAGGAAGAGCGAGAGCGCGAGTGAGGCGAGGGCAGCAGCGATAAATAATCTCTTGTAATCAGCCATGTTATTAGTAGACTGTAATTTCTAAAATTAAATAGCCATCTGATGGGCTAGGGCGGCGGGATATGTCACAGGACGGTGC
>JAJRAX010000127.1 GCA_028679775.1 Methanothrix sp.
TCTATTTGGATGATTGACTCTATCCACCTCAAGATCGAAATAATCATTAGAAATCATGGCAGCGCCAGAGATAAAAAAGCCCGTGAGAAATCCCATAAGTCCAACAAAGAACGTTGGAAGGCTTTCTGACCCGATTATTTCACCGGCCACAACACAGATGCCTGCAGCTAGGGGCAATTCTGGCTTGACCAAGTCAGCCACCGCTTGGGCCCGGTCTCTAATGTTCTGCAATTGATTCTCCCTTCCGGGCATGGGCTCGCATCTCAGTCCTTCCGCTTCAAGACCCCTTTTTGCAGGCCGATCTCCATCCAAGCCCAGGCCCAGATTATGGCCTCGAAAGCCCTGATGAGGTCATTCTTGTCCAGGAAATACTGGCAGTCGCGAATGTATGCGGAGACGTTTTCCAGGAACTCACTGTCGCCGGATACTCTCCGATGGAGGTCCTGAGCCTTTCCCTGCCATTTGACGGTCTCTGATCGCAGATTCTCTTCGAGCTTTGCCTGGGCTCGTATCCTGGAGCCACAATCAAATGGAGGCTTTTCTTCGAAAATCTCATTCTTCCCCGGGCATCCTTTCTCCCGGCCAGCATCCCAGCCTCTGCCAGAGCAGCATCCTGCGGCAACATCCTCCCGTCCCCTTTCCATCTTCTCCCCCCATTCTCAAGTCATGACCGGCTCGGAGTTTTACTTGCAGGCTGCACAGGTCATGCTGCGGTTATTTAGGCCGTTTGCAGATTCCGTGACGCTGGTTACATGCGTCTCATCGACCTCGACATCGACCATTGTCTTGACCTCATAGCCTTCTGCCCTGAGTCTGTTTACGCCGTCGCCGCGGCGAATCACTACTACTATGTCCTTGACTATGGCTCCAGCTATCTTCAGGGACTTCAGGACGGCCAGAAGCGTTCCGCCAGTGCTGATGACATCGTCCACAACTATTACTCGGTCACCCTTGTAAATGCCGTTTAAAAATAGCTGCGACTTTGAGTAGCCGGTCACCTGGCTGACCTCGATCTCTCCGGGCAGGCCATACTTTCTCTTTCGGACAATCACCATGGGAATGTCGCATATGTTGGACAGTCCGGTGCCTATGGGTATTCCCATTGCCTCTACTGTCACAATCTTATCTGCATCCAGATCTGCAATGCGCACGATATGGCCTGTAACCTCCCTTATCAGCTCAGGCCTGACCTCCGGCACGCCATCGGTTATGGGATGAATGAAATAGTTGTACTCGCCCCTCTTGAATACAGGAGCCTCTAACAATGATTTTTTAAGCCTTTCCAGCATAAGTGAGCCCTCAATTTCCATTAATCATAATGGAGAAATAAAGGTGTTGGGTAAACTGCCCACGACTGAGGTCGTACCGAGGTCGTGGGCCAAAGCCTGCTTTTTTCTCTACTGTAGCAACCTGCGGCAGCCGCACTCCATCAGCCAGATCAGGCCTCCCTTCTTTCCCCAAAAACCTTCTTTAGCAGTCTGCTTGCCTTCTTTTCCGGCGCAGGCTTGGCTCTTGCCGCACCCCTGGGTGCCGGCGAGACAGGTCCCGACCTTTTTTCAGCGATCCGAGGGGCTCGTCCTTTGCTTGGCATTGCCTTATCCTTGATCACGATCTGGGTGCTCACACCACCGTGTCGGGACTTCCTGGGCCGGACATTGACTGTGACTGGTCTCTCGATCTCGTTGCTCACCAACATTGCGACCCCTGCCGGTAGCCTCTTGATCTCCTCTTCGAGCTCAGTTGTCATGCCCTCCAGGCCTTTGGAGAGGGCCTTGAGATCATTGGGGTTGGTGACCCTCATGATGATTTGAGTATTGCACTGGGAGATGACGTTCTTGTCCACGCGGGCTGGCCTCTGACTGATGACCATCAGGCCGAGGCCAAACTTTCTGCCCTCAGCTGCAATGGTGCGCACGATATTAGTGGAAGCAGCATTTCCTGTTCCCCGCTCCGGAATATAGTTATGCGCCTCCTCTACTACCACCATCCCCGGTGAGATGAGTCGACGTTTTCTGGCCTCAAAGATATCTGTCAAGAGTCGAGATACTACCATGGACTGCAGCTCTGGCAATATGCCTGTCATATCTATGACGGCCGCCCTGCCTGGCCGCAAGAGCTCCTCTGCAGGTGTCTCAGTTCCTGAGAATAGCCCCAGCTCCAGGAGAGACTCGAGCTGGCCCACAAGATTCCATTTCACCTTGGAATTGCTGCGTACGACCTGTTCAATTATGTCTTCAAGGCTGTAGACATCCGTCTCAGCTCGAAGCGCACTGATGGCCTCGTAGAGCAGCCCCAACTGGCCGCTGCTGCTGCCCTCATGGGGGATCATCTTTGCGACCTCTCTCGCAGAAAGGTTCAGACCGTTGAATCTAAAGGGCCGGTCGGCCCTGGGGTTCATGGCCATCTCGCCTGGGGTGTAGATTGTGACATCATATCCCCTCGGCTTGACCTTATATCTGGAGAAGTCTCCAACCTTGTTGGGCTCCTTCATTGAGGCATACTCGCCATGAGGATCGATGATCAGTAAAGCGACCTTTCTCTCAAGCAGCTCTTCCAGGATTACGGCAGCTGTATAGGATTTTCCTGAACCGGTTTTAGCAAGAACGCTGCAATGCTTTTGCACAAGCGTATTGGCATCCAGCTCCACCCGGATGTCATAGCCGCGCAGCATGCCGATGTACATGTCCCCCTTGGCAAGGCCAAGGGTCGCTTTGATCAGCTTCTCGTCGGCGATGAACACCGGATCTCCTGGCCTCGCCGGGCTCGTGGGAAGGTGCAGCTTGCCGTTGCTTCCGACACCGATGACTCTGGCCTCGGCAATCATCATCTCTTGAGAATCATAGTTTCTTGCTGCATCGTGGATCTGGTTCACGCTATAGGCAGAATTTGATCGTTTGACGTCTTCCACCTGAGCCAGAATCCATTCCTTACCACCATCGGCCTTGGCCTTGATATACGTCCCTCGACCTACCTCTTTGTTAATCAGAAACTTGAATGCCAATGGATTGGTCTCGCCAACGATTGTGCCAACCGATCCCTTTGTTATTGACATCATTGGCCATCACCGACCCAGGGCAGGCCCAGATCTTCTTTAATTTTCTTTAAACGAATTTTAGGCATTTTTACTTCATTTCCGTCAGTCGTCTCGCTTCGCCTTCTTATTGTAATCCCACTTGCTACATTCCCATTTTTAATACGTAACTTGAAGTATAAAAAGATTGGTCCAAATTGCTGGAGTCTTTCCGCCGAATCAATAATTTAATATAATCATGCATTGAGCCAAATGGCTGCTGGTTTGTGCCTGATTATTCTCAATTTTAAAGATAAAATTAGAAATATTACTAATTATATTACTATAGCAATATTTACCAACTCTCACCACCTCATCGAGATCTGCCAATTTGCAGATCAAACCTCTGATAATGAGCTATTGACCTCTTTAATTGTGTCCAGCAGACCTGCGCCCTTTGGCGTGGTTTTATAGAGCTTTTGCTCAGCTTCGCTAATCTCTATCAGGCTATTTTTCATAAGGATATCCAGATAAGGATTTATCGTTCTGAAGTTGAGATTCACCTGGTAGACTATTCTCGTCTTGCTGGAGCTATTCAAGCATACCTCTAAAATTTGGGCGATGATCTCTTGCTTGCTTCTTTTCATGGCAATGCTCCTGCTAGATGGCTCAAATTCCGCAATGCAAAATCGTTTTTGATGCGCTGATCCTCAAAATTCATGATCAGATCTTTCATGTAGATATGGTTACATCTTATCTTTATTATAGACGATTTAGACAAATCCGAATCAAATATTAGACGGATTCTACCAACACAATCGTTCGGTACTTAAGTAAGGATAATTAATCTGCAACCGTTAACCTTCAGACTCGCTTGGTCGGGAATACAAGTCAGTTGCCTGTACCATGTACCCCGCAAAGTCGAACTTGGATTGGGCAACAACGTAGTAGGCGCGGACTGCGTCGAATTCA
>JAJRAX010000128.1 GCA_028679775.1 Methanothrix sp.
ACTGACTTGTATTCCCGACCAAGCGAGTCTGAAGGTTAACGGTTAGGCAGAAATAGGCATGAAATTAGATATAGTTGATCTACGCGGAGCGAAAGTAATGAAAGGGGTACGATTCATCCCGTCCCCTGAAGGGAGCGGGTCTTCTGCATGCTTTTCTATAAAGCCGGGCAGAGCGGAGCGAAAGTATTCTGACGAAATTAGATCCGATTCAGTCCCCCAAGCCGTTCGGGCTCATCCATCAGCTCTGTGCCCACCAGAAGCGCATCCGCCCCCGCGAAAATCATCCTCTCGGCGTCCGCCCTGCTGTGCACCCCGCTCTCAGCTATCAGAAACACTCCTGCATGCTTCGCAAGAGGCGCCAGCCGCTCGAATGTCCTCAGGTCGATTTCCAGAGTGCTGAGGTTCCTGTTGTTGATGCCTATGATCTGGGCATCGGTATTTAGCGCTGCCTGCATCTCTTTTTTGGTATGAACCTCCACCAGTGGCTCCATACCTGCCGCCCTCGTAGCCTCAATAAATCGGTCCAGGTCAATTCCAAGAGCTGCTATGAGCAGCACAAGGTCCGCCTGAACCTCAGAGAGCTGCCGCTCATCGAAGATGAAGTCCTTTCTCAGGACTGGCAGGCCAGCTATGCGAGCGATCTTGGCGTTCTCCAGAGCCCCAAAAAAGTGGGTAGGCTCGGTGAGAACTGATATGGCACAGGCCCGGTTCCTGGCGTAGGCCTCGGCATAGGCCGCAACTTCGGCAGGAGAGAGCACCCGGCCTACGGCCTTCGGCTTGATCTCGGCAATGATTGGGATGATGCCGCTTTTTCTGCAGTCGATAGCTGTGGCGACCAGATCCCGGCGCTCCTCAGGCGACCACGTGCAGGGACCGGCAAAACCGCGGGCTCGACTGGCAGCGAGAATGCCGTCAATCAGTGAGTGCATCTGACCGCATCCTCAATCCAGTTGGAGATGAGTCGCTTGCCGGATGGCGTCAGAACCGACTCAGGATGAAACTGCAGACCAGTGTGTGGCCGGCTCTTGTGCCGCACGCTCATGATCACGCCCTCCGCAGTCTTGGCTGCGACCACCAGCTCAGAAGACAGCCGCTCGATTGCCAGAGAGTGATATCTGCCGCCCACCATCGGGCTCTCCAGGCCCCGGAATATGCCTTTGCCGTCATGCTCAATCATTGAGGTCTTGCCGTGCAGCGGTTTCGTGTGGGATACTGTGCCGCCGTAGGCGATGTTCATGGCCTGGTGACCCAGACAGACCCCCAGGATGGGTGTGTCTCCAAAACGCTTTATGATCTCCAGACAGCTTCCGATGTCCCGTGGATTGGAGGGATTTCCGGGCCCTGGTGAGATGACAATTCCGAGAGGCTGCAGGGCTTTGACCTCATCGATGGTCACCCGGTTGGACCTGACCACAGTCTCCGGGTAGAACTGGGAGACGTAGTCCACCAGATTCCATACGAAAGAGTCCTGGTTGTCCACAAAGAGTATGGGCCGAGGGGACGGCGCAGCGCCACTCATATAGTCACCCCGAGAGCCCTCTTCATGGCAGCCATCTTCCGCTCAGTTTCTTGGTACTCTTTCTCAGGATCGGAGTCCGCCACTATCCCTGCCCCTGCCTGCACTGTGGCCACCCCATCCTTGACAAGAACGCTCCTGATGGCTATCGCAAAGTCAGAGCTGCCGTCTATTGAGAAGTAGCCGATGCCGCCACCGTAAATTCCGCGGGGTGCCGCCTCCAGATCGTCTATGATCTCCATCGCCCGCAGCTTGGGCGCCCCGGAGAGGGTCCCAGCTGGAAAGACCGACCTGGCTGCATCGAACTGATCGCACTCCTCTCGCAGTTCCCCCTGAACTGTGGTCTCAATGTGCTGCACATGCGAGTACTTGAGAACGGACATAAAATCTTCTACCAAAACCGTGCCGGAACGGCAGACGGATCGCACATCATTTCTGCCAAGGTCCACAAGCATCACATGCTCAGCTCTCTCCTTCTCGTCAGATAGCATGATCCGCGCATATTTATCATCCTCAGTCTTGGTCCTTCCACGAGGACAGGTACCAGCTATTGGGTTGACCTTGAGCTTGCGGTCGTAGGTGTTGAATAAGGTCTCAGGCGAGGCTCCAACTATCGCCAGATCACCGAACTCAAAGAGATAGGTGTAGGGGCTAGGGTTGATGCTTCTCAGCTTTCGGTAGAGCTTGACCGGATCAGGGCACTCGATTCTGGTCGATCTGGCTAAAACGATCTGAAAGATGTCCCCGTCAGTAATGTGTACCTTGGCCTTCTGCACAGCATCCCGGTACTCCTGTGGCTCACCAGCCGAGAGCACCCGGCCCTTTATATTCAAGTCCTCAGCCTGGTCGTAGTCAGGATCGATCCCTCCGATGGTCTCGATCAGGTTGACCTTGGGACCAGGCAGAATGGGAGCTATTGTGAAGTAGACCTTTCGGTCCAGATGATCGAAGATGAATGTGCTCTCTACCAGGCCGAGCTGGGCGTCAGGGGTCTCGGCCATCGACCTTCTGCCAAGCCGCTCCTTGACCAGATCATAGGCCAGGTATCCAATGCCTCCGCCGGTAAATACCTGTCTTCCGAAGCTATTTGGCATGCCCCTGCTGCATGGTATGGCCGCCCTCAAGACATCAAAGAGATCGTAGCCATCAATTATGGGTCCCTGCAGGATCGAACCCTTCCTTTCCACATCCACACACCCTGAGAGCCGTTCAGCTATGGGAGCCATGCCGCCGCTAAAAAACTCCATTTTTAAGAAGCGGTTCTTGACAGATATCATGGCCGATGGATCGGCACCAACGAAGGAGAACCTGGCTTTCTGTCCCGACTTCTCTACCGACTCCAGAAGATAGGGATACCTGCGATCTCTAAGAGCCAGGTAGAGCGAGAGTGGAGCGTCCACGCTCACCTTGTTGCTCACATCCACAAACACAGGCTCTACTGTAGCTGAAGACATCTTCTTACCCCTTGCACAAAGGAATTGATCTTTTCTGGGTCCTTTCTGCCGTCAGTCTCTGTGCCGCTGGATACGTCCACTGCATAAGGCCTGACCATTTCGATGGCCTGGGCCACATTTCCTGCATGCAGTCCTCCTGCTAAGATCACAGGAACCTTGAGAGATCTGACGATCTCGGCGCTATTATCCCAGTCATGGACCTTTCCAGTTCCGCCTAGCTTTCCGTCCACCATGCTGTCCAGGAGAACTGCATCCGCCACCATTCCGTAGCGCCTTGCCGCACCTATTCCGGCGTCGGCTGCAACTGCGGCGACTAGCTTCTGAGAAACCCGGCCCTTCAATTCCGCCAGATCACGGGGTGCGAGCGAGCCATGCAACTGAAGCACATCCGCCCCGGTCTGCCCGGCCAGGCGGACAGCATCATTGACATCCTGCGGAGCAATCACCGCCACGCTCTTGGTGTAGATTGGAACCCGACGAATGAGAAGAGCCGCCTCTCCCGCAGACAGACAGTGCCGGGAGTCAACGATTTCCACCACAAAGCCTACAGCATCAGCTCCTGCCCGGACGGCATGAGCGAGATCATCCCCGTTCATCAATCCGCAGACTTTGACCCTGGTCATAGAAACCTCACCAGTTTGCTATAGTCGCCGTTCATCTCTACCATTTTATGCAGGACCTCCATCGCCCGTCCAGAGTCTATGGCCTCCTCCGCCATTTTAGCGCCCTCTTTGAGAGTTGACGCCTCGCCTGATACGTAGACCGCTGCCCCGCCGTTCATGGCTATGATGTCTCGGGCCGGGGACTTTTCGCCTTTCATCACCGCAACCATGCGCTGGGCATTGTCCACAGGCGTGCCTCCGACGAGATCTTCCGGCTTCGCCAGAGGATATCCAAGGTCCTGGGGCATGATACTGTAGCTCTTTACGGCCCCATCCAAGAGCTCTGAGATCTGGGTCTCGCCTGTGTTGGTGATCTCGTCCATTCCGCTGCCGTGCACTACCAGAGCCCTCTCTGTGCCCATCATCAAGAAGACGGAGGCCAGCTTCTGACATAAGCTCGGGTCGTAGACGCCCATCACCTGGGCTTGGGCGCCAGCGGGATTGGTGAGAGGGCCCAATATGTTGAAGACTGTGCGAAGCCCCAGCTCCCGCCTTATTGGTGCCACCCGCTTCATCGCAGGATGAAATATTGGTGCCAGCATGAACCCAATTCCCAGGCGCTCGATCATGGCCACTACCGCCTCAGGAGTCGTGCTGATATTGACACCTAATTCGGAGAGAACATTGGCGCTGCCGCACTTCGAACTTACAGCATAGTTGCCGTGCTTGGCAACAACCACACCGCAGGCTGCGGAGACAATGGCCGCTGCCGTGCTGACATTTATGGTGTTGGTGGCATCGCCTCCTGTGCCGCAGGTGTCCACCAGGACGCCTTTGACCTTGGGACGGATGTGGACAGCAGAATCCCTCATCTTCATGGCAAATCCGGCAATCTCGGATACGGATTCGCCTTTCATGCGCAGCGCTACCAAGAGAGCACCGATCTGGGCATCGGTGGCGCTCTTAAAGATCTCACCCATCAGCGCCTCAGCCTCGATGAGGGTCAGATCGCGCCCCTCCACAATCTTTTGAAGATAACTCAATGCAATCACCGATCTAATGTATAATCTTGTACTCTAATGAGATAAAAAGTACAATGTATTTATAGATTATGCATTGTAGATAGGAAAATTACATTTGAGAACAGCACGAGCGCAGATAATCGGGGAAAAGAACGAGGATGGCAGCAAAAAAATATGAGCTAAAAATTGAAACTAAAAAAGAGATACCCCTATTCGATAACATCAGATGGCTATTCCTTATTTGGATCTTTTTTAGGGATAGGCTTGGCCGGACAACTGTTTTTTTTGCTCTCAAGGACCGGCTCATCCATATCTGACAAATCTGCTCCGCACATGCTCGACCGTGTTCCCTGTTTCTGTGACTTCCTCCCCACCCTGAAGGATGGGGCTTCCTGCTTCGCAGAGCCAACGCTTACCCGGACGATCTGGTCCAGGCCGGAGGTCGATTCTCCACAGGCTATCCCCCTCAGTCCGAGGGTTAAGGATCTTGGTTCAAAGATCCGGTTTG
>JAJRAX010000129.1 GCA_028679775.1 Methanothrix sp.
GCAGCGGCCCCGCCAAAAAAGAGGGGCAGGCCTAAGAAAGCAGAGGGAGAAGGAAAAGCGGAGAAGAAGACGGGGACGGGAAAGCGGCAGAAGTCGCTGTTTGACTTCTGAGCTTTATCAATTTAAAGCTTGATTGCAGCGTGTACCATTGAATCCGGTGGTGGTGACCTTATGAAACCGGCACCCTGCGATCGAGCAAAATATTGCACCACCGCTGCACCCCTCTCCTGCCCCCTTTTCGCTGCATCCCCACCGGCCCCCGCCCGCACTCGCGGCCCGCCTGCGCTCCACGCGTGCGCGTGGCCGACCCACGCGGCTCGCTGCATCTTTTGCTATTTCATGCAGAACTCCCGCGGCCACAGTCCTTCTTCTTTGATGCACCGATCCTCAGCTTCAAAGCGGCTGCGGATCATCTGGTCCACCTCCGAGAGCCGGACCCCGAATACCTCTGCCAGGATCTCTCTGGCGGCCTGCAGTTCCATAGCCCTATGATCATTCATTGCCTTCTTCTGTGGCCTGAACAGCCGCTCAAGAACTCCTGCCATAGAATGGATGTTCTACGTAGAAGGTTAAGTAGTTTGGCCGGAAAACAATATCAACAAACCATTTTTACATAATAGAAAGTACAAATAAGATACAAATGAGAAAATTAGCTGGTTGCCAAAAACGCAAGACTTTTAGGAAACATCCAAATATCTTGTCTATACATATCAGTGGTGACTATGAAGCTGATGATTAAGATTATCGGTCTAAAAGTCCATGATGTAGGCTATCGATTTTTTCTGCTCAAGCATGCCATGAATACAGCCCTTCCTGGACTCTCTACCTACAATTGGGATGAAAACGGCCAACAGGAGGTAATAGCGCTGGTAGAGGGCGATGAAGCTCGAATCAAAGCATTCTTGAAGATGATTGGGAAAAATAAGCCGGAGCTGGCTGAAGTCACTGAGGTGACCTCCGAGCCATACGATGGAGATGTTGGGCGAACCAGTGAGGTAGCTATGCTTTGCTCATTCATTCAACTAGACAAGGCCATCCCGCTGCTCCTCGATATGAGGGATGACCTCAAAGCAGTGCGCAAGAATACCGATCTGATACCACAGATGAAGGCTAATACAGATGCAATCCCCCAGGTTTTGGAGGAAATCAAAGGCTTGAGAGAGGACATCCAGCCAGGATACGGGATGAGTATGAGACAGGTACGGGCGGATATCAGAGCTATAAAAGAACAGCTAGGGATGATCTGAAAATCATTTTTATGCACTCCGGCCCTCTGCTACACCTCTTTTTCGCTGCATCCCCACCGGCTCCCGCCCGCACTCGCGGCCCGCCTGCGCTCCACGCGCGCGCGTACGCACGGGGAAAGGGGCGAGGTCGATCCGCGCCGCCCTAACGTCTCCTCGGCTTCAAGCCTTTGGATCGGAAAATGCTCCTGATCCTTTTCTTTTGGTAGGCAGAGATCTTATCCGCCAGAGGATGTCCTGGCTTAATTCTCAGCAATGCCAACGAGATTACAAAGGAATCTGAACCCACAACATCAAGCAAACAGGCGATGCCGCCTTCATTGCCGGAATCGACTACCTGTATTATCTTCAATTCCGTATCCGGCTTGATGTCTTTTCCATTCTTAACGAGATATCTGCTCAAATCCTGGCTGGCATAAGCAGGAATGGGCAACTGGCTTTTCATCTCATCGATCAGTTCCATATCTACCACCTCTTCGCGAAACCGCACTCGCTACCCCTAACTCATAGCTCATTCAAATAGAGATTATCCTCATTATGATCCACTCAGGACATAAAAAAGCATTCCTGACTATTTCTGAACAGTCATCTTTTCTAAATCGTCTATATACCCTAGCAGATGCACAGTAGTCTTCCATGACATTGTACAAGTCAATCATAATGATTGGCTTAATTGCAGCTTCCATAAATTGTTCGGCAGCTATAGGCCAGAATGATAGCATACACGATTTGAAGGTTCTTTTAATATCTTTTGACGATCCTGGCATGGACGCTAATGACCTAGCATTCTTCCTGGTCACTCACAATTACGATGCCACTCCTGCAGGCAGCTTCGTTGAGGTCAAAATTGA
The DNA here is from genome assembly GCA_028679775.1 of Methanothrix sp. Taxonomy (GTDB): domain Archaea; phylum Halobacteriota; class Methanosarcinia; order Methanotrichales; family Methanotrichaceae; genus Methanothrix. The sequence continues at coordinate 2,096 of JAJRAX010000129.1, forward strand.
CGGTGAAGTTTACCGACTGGCCCCCAACGGCAAAGATCCGGGCCTCTGCGATATCGTAGCCTGATAGGATCTCGCCGAATCGGCCACCTCAAGCATTAAAAGCGCAGGGTCACACTCCGACGGCAAAAGCAGAGGGTGCGACGGCAGAGAACAGAAAGGATAGGCCAATGATTAAAAATACGACGCCCGCTGCCCTGGTAATCGCTTTTCTATCTATTCTATGGGAGAGGTACCTGCCCAGAAATATGGCCATGACAGTTAGAACGAAAAGAGCAATCATCACTCCTAAAAAGACCAGACGCGGATCGTACTCTGTGGCAAAGAGCGCTGAGGCAATCTGGGTCTTGTCCCCCCACTCGGAGAGAAAAATCATGGAGAACCCAGAGACAAAGGCACCTTTTGCGGAAAGACTGCCAGTCTCCTCGTCTTCACTCTCACCTTTGAGTATCAATATCCCAAATAGGATAAAAACCAATCCCGAGACAACCTTGACCAGGTGGACAGGTATGACCTCGTTAACCCAGGAGCCCACCAGTATGGCAAATCCGTCCGCCAGGAGAAATGCAAGCATCACCCCTAAGAGGAGCCTGGCATATTCATTCGTCCTGGACGAAAGCAGCAGAATGGACAGTTGCGTCTTGTCTCCCATCTCGGCTAGGCCGACGGCCAGTAGCGGAATTATGATATCATCCAGCTCGATTTCAAACACCTCTCCCTTAGATCCAGGGCATCTCGTTTTTTGTTTTGGTATTAATAGTCATTGTGCCTGCTGCCTGATGGCCCAATCTTAATTCATTTTTAGAGTGCAATCTTTAAATACTAATAATTATGATATACTAAAAATTAGGAGATATTTTATGTACGAAAAGATCTTGGTAGCAACGGATTTTTCAAAATATGCCGAAAGAATTGCTGCTTGTATCGGCGAAATACCAGGCCTAAAAGAGGTAGTTTTACTGCATGTTTTATCTAAAGATCCACTGGCCAGGGTTTGGTCTCCCGGCGACGAGATCACGAAAGCCAAAAAGCAGATGGATGCCACCAAAAGTGCCCTGAAAGACGCCAACTTGAGCGTTAAGGTGAGAGTCGAGATAGCAGAAGAGACACCAGAACACATTGTGATCAAGCGTGTCGCCAAAGAGGAAGATGTCTCGCTCGTGGTGATGGGAGCCAGAGGAAGAAGCATCTGGCAGGGCTTGCTCCTGGGCAGCGTCTCCAGCGGCTACCTACGTTATGGAGACCGAGACCTTCTGATCATTCGATACAAGACCCTCGGTGACGCAGACAAAGATGAGCTGGGCAAATTCTGCTCGAGTATGTTCGAGAGAGTCCTGGCACCCACAGACTTCTCGAAAGCCGGAAACGCCGCCATTGAGAGGATAAAGGATTCGAAGCTCACAAACGATGTCCTGCTGCTAAATGTTGTCGCAAAGGGGATAAGCCAATCCCAGGTGAATCATGCCCTGAAGAACGCCAAGGATTTGCTTGATGCGATGAAAGTGGATTTAGAGAAGTCTGGAATAAAAACCAAGACAATGGCAGTCTCCACTGTAGCAGATGAACCGAGAACTTATGGCACAGGCGGAATGGTCAGGGTAGAAACGACGCCATTGGCTTCTTTAGGTGGTGTAGTAGATAGAATTCTGTCTGTAGCAGAAATTGAGAATGCCTCATTGATCGCATTGGGATCTCATGGAAAAGGCTGGCTGGACGAAGCCACTATCGGCAGCGTAGCATCTGATGTGGCAAGGATGGGGCAGCGGCCAGTATTAATAGTCAGATCCAGCAAGTAGATAGAATTATAACGTTGGGGTAAAGGGGTAGAGAAGACCCATCTCCTTCAGGGGATGGGATGAATCGTACCCCTTTCATTACTTTCGCTCCGCGTGCTCGATGAAGCAGGAAGCCCTGCTCCTTCAGTGGCATGGGAGGAAGTCACCGACAACAATAATGATAACACAAAGCCCATTGGGAATTGCAGTGCGAGGGCCATCCAACGGCTCTCGCTACTGATATTTCGCAGCCAAAATTGCCTATCAGTGTTCAAAGCATCCCTAGCTGTTGTTTAATTGCCCGGACGTCTACCTGCAATTGCCGGAAATTTGTCGAGTATCCCGGTTGAACGTCTTCCCTCAAGCCTTTAATCTCTTCAAGTGCTACTTCAGTGGTTTTCCGCACTGCCTTCATGTCAGACTTCATCTCTTTCATGTCGCCCTTCATCTCTTTGAGATCATCTCTCATATCCAGGAGCAAGGGGATAGCTTTGTTCAATTGGACTGTTGAGCAGAATTGGGCATATTCTCCGATCCTCATGATATCTCCTTCAAAGTCATCAAAGAATATGCCAGATACCTCTGCTTTAGCAGGCCTTTTTGTCTCGGCTTGGGCACGAAAAGCTTTGACTGCCTCATCGTCACCATCGACAAAGGCCCAAACCTCGTTGCTTTCTATGTTATGGGCCTCAAACATCCTGATTCTATTGGACATGGCCATGCTCATCAGGAAATATCTGTAACCAACATCTTGGACTTTAGGGCCGACAATCTTGGCTTTCAGCTTCATAGTCATCCATGGTATGTGCCTGCAAGCTATTTGATTGTTTCTAAAAAGAATATGCCGTGTAGAGTCCTAAAAGCTTGGCATTTATATACTCATGCACTTCAAGGCGGTATGAGCAAGGGCAGAAAGAACAAAGTTTTAAAGCTGACAGCTGCTAA
>JAJRAX010000130.1 GCA_028679775.1 Methanothrix sp.
AAAGTCAAATGCTGCACTTCTCTCCATCATATCCAATTTGATCTTGGTAATTTTAAAGTTCATAACAGGAACGGCCATCGGATCCGTCTCCATCATCTCAGAGGCCATTCACTCCTCAGTCGATCTGCTGGCGGCAATCATTGCCTTCTTTTCCGTAAAAACATCCGGCAAGCCGGCAGATGAGGATCATCCCTTCGGACATGGAAAGGTAGAGAACATTTCTGGAACGGTAGAAGCACTGCTCATATTCCTGGCCGCGGGCTGGATTTTAATGGAGGCAGCCGATAAACTGAAAAATCCAAGGCCAATGGATGAAGCCGTCTGGGGGGTTGCCGTCATGCTTCTTTCAGTAGCGGCTAATATATTCGTATCCAGACACCTCTTTAAGGTAGGAGAAGAGACAGACTCCATAGCACTTAAAGCGGATGCCTGGCACTTGCGAACCGACATCTACACATCTTTAGGCGTAATGGCAGGGCTCACGATTATTACTATCGGAAGAATAATCACGCCGGAAATCAGCCTGCTATGGGTGGATCCGGCAGCAGCATTTATTGTCGCCGTGCTGATAGTAAAGGCAGCATATCACCTGACAGTAGAATCTGCACGAGATCTGGTTGATGTGGGCCTGCCTGCTGAGGAGATCGAGGACGTGCGAAGGCATGTCATGGCCTTTGCCCCGACCATTCGGGGAATTCACAGGTTGAGAACGCGAAAAGCTGGATCAAGCCGTTTTGTGGAATTCCATATCAGAGTCGACGCATCGATGTCGGTGGACGAATCACACCGCATAACCGATATGATCGCATTTTCCATAAAGGAACACTACCCTGGGACGATGGTGACCATTCATATCGAACCATGCAACTGCACACTCGCCAAGGAAGGTTCATGCGGCTGCCTTCTCACCAAAGAGGCAAAAGAAGCATTGCTGGCAATAAATAGGTGATAATGATATAAATATGAATTGCATAAGAAGATGAGAATAAAAAACCATCCTCTCCGACACCTATTTCGTGATCTTCTCAATTCTCTTTAGAGCCTGCGATATTCGACCCTGCGATGTGGCATAGGAGAGACGCACATAATCAGCCCCATAAGGCCCAAAGGCCGATCCAGGTGTGGCCGCGATCTGCGCCTCTTTTAAAAGCCTGTCTGTGAATGCATCCCCACCCCCAAGCTCAGATACATTGGGGAATGCATAAAAAGCTCCTCCCGGAACACTGCACTCAATTCCCAGATCTGTGAGGCCTTTGACCAGAAGGTCGCGCCGGGCCTTAAATTCAGCCACCATTTTTGCCACCTCATCCTGCGGCCCCTGCATCGCTGCAACTCCAGCGCGCTGAACAAATGTCGTGGCCTGGGAGACGGAATGTGAGAGAAGCCTTGTGACCCACTTCATGACCTCCTTGGGGCCGGCAAGATACCCCAGCCGCCAGCCGGTCATGGCATAAGCTTTGGAAAAGCCATTGATGGTCACAGTTCGGTCTTCCATCCCCGCCAGCGATCCCGGGCTTATATGCTGGTGGTCGTAGATTATCTTCTCGTAGATCTCGTCGGAAATGACATAGAGATCATGATCGACAGCCAGATCGGAAATCTCCTCCAGCACCTTGCGATCAAAGACAGAGCCAGTGGGATTGGATGGAGAGTTGACAATAATGAGCCTGGTCTTGGAGCTTATGCCTTCTGCAAGATTGCTGGGCATAAAATCCTCGTCCACTCTACCCCAGGCTACACTTCCTCCGGCAAAGGCTACACACGGCTCATAGCTGACCCAGGAAGGCCCGATGAGCAGGCATTCGTCACCCTCATCAAGCAGCGCCTGGATAGCCGCAAAAACTGCCATCTTGGCTCCGGGAGTGACGGCAACATCATCGGCTGTAACCGAAAGCTGATTCTCGCGACATAGTTTATCAGCAATAATTTTTCTCAGCTCTGGAATTCCAGCCGTGGGAGCATAGCGCGTCTCGCCCATCTGGATGGAGCGGCATCCTGCCTCAATGATGTGCTTTGGAGTATCGAAATCAGGCTCACCCACCCCCATGTCTATGATGTCCTGGCCGGAAGCAGACAGCCTTTTGGCCATGGCGGAGATCTTCATAGTGGTAGATTCATGGATGGAGGCCATCCGCACAGAGACCATTTCATTCGCCTCCCAGCCTCTGCAGCAGCTTGACTGCCGCTTCTACCGCCCGTTTGGCATAATCCACTCGCTTATGCGCATCCGGGCGGGACATCTTGGGGCCAGTGATGCCTAAAGTCACTGGCTTGTCATATTCCAAAGACAGGTCCATGAGCTTTCTCGCGGCATGATTGACTACGACCTCATCATGGCCCGTTTCGCCCTGAATTACGCAGCCAATCGTAACCACGGCATCTATGTCTTCGCGACGGAGTAATTTTTTTGCCGCAATGGGCATATCATATACCCCCGGAACATAAACGATAGACGCAACCTCTGCTCCCAGGAACTGGGCATGCTCTCTGCCCAACAGCTCCATCTGATAGGTAATATCCCTATTGAACTCTGAGACCACGAAACCAAGTCTTGCCATAGCCAAACCCCATGAAGAGTAGGCAGCAACGTACCTTCCTTAACTAATAAATCCATCGATTCCCGTGACGATCAAAACGCATTTATCCTTGGCAATTCTCCGGTGATGAGATGTTATATGAGCCTAATTTATCTTAACGGAAAGTTTGTTCCGGAGGAACAGGCTACGGTTTCGGTCTTTGACCATGGGTTTCTCTATGGTGATGGCGTCTTTGAAGGCATCAGGGCTTATGAAGGAAGGGTCTTTCGGCTGGAGGATCATGTCAGAAGGCTCTTCGACTCGGCTCAGGCCATAATGCTCAAAATCCCCATGACCCAGGAAGAGATGGGAGAGGCGATAAAAGAGACTCTGAGGAAGAACAACCTGCGCAATGCCTATATCCGACCCATCGTCAGCCGGGGCTATGGCGACCTGGGGCTGGACCCCAACAAGTGCAAAGCGTCTACAGTCATCATCATCGCTGTCGAATGGGGAGCCATGTATGGAGATCTCTATGAGACCGGCCTTACAGCAGTCAGCGTTTCGGTCCGCAGAAACTCGCCGGACAGCCTGCCACCCAATATCAAGAGCCTCAACTATCTCAACAACATCCTGGCCAAGATCGAGGCCAACATCAAGGGAGGAAACGAAGCCATAATCCTCGATTCAAGAGGCCTGCTCTCAGAAGGAAGCGGAGACAACATATTCATAGTCAAGAATGGAGAGATCTACACCCCCC
>JAJRAX010000131.1 GCA_028679775.1 Methanothrix sp.
AGATACACTTCTCAGAAGTGCTCTAACTGCGGGCATACCTACAAAGGGAACCGCGAAGGTTCTGCTTTCCGTTGCCGTAAATGTGGTTTTGAACTCCATGCGGACCTCAATGCTTCTCGAAACATAGCTCAGGCGGGTATATCTTGCCTGAGTAGGCTGTCTTGTCAACCAGCCAAATGCGACACAACATTATCGTAGTTGCAAGCCACGTCCTTTAGGGCGTGGTAGTTGACTTAGCTCTCTTCCAATGGCGGATAAACGAATACGCCGTTCTTATCGAGGTCATAATCCAGATTCTGGAATCTGGTTAGATACTCCTGGTGTATCGCCTCTGGATCCAGGTCTTTGAAGAGATCTGGGTGGAACCACTTTGCCATATAGATAACGCTCAGGAAGTATCTTCCACCAAAGAATATATCGGCCGATTGAATATAGACATTGTCGCTCCTAATCGCCGAGACATTCGCCAGCTCGGAGTGATCCAGGATCTCATTTTTCTTCTCGATAAATTCCGAAAAATTGTCATTCTCCAGAGAATAGCCGCCGATGTTGCTGATCTTCCAAACTATGAACTGAGGATCTCTTTGTACCAATGCTTCTGGATCAACATTTACATCTCCATCGGTATCTCCAAAGATATTCTCTCCACCAGCCATGACGATTGCATTGTGCGATGATGTGCCAGAACCCCCTGTCTTATAGAGTTCTGATCTTCCGCCTTCATATACCCTTGGCTTTGCTTCTTGAGGTATATCCTTTACAATTTCGGCTATTTTGTCCATCTTCTCATTATACCAATCAGTGAACTCATTAGCCTCTTCGACCTTTCCGACAATGTACCCTAACTTCGTAATGTCTTCTACATAAGTCTCCGGTTTGAAGCAGTCCAAGCCGATTACAGAGATGTCAGGATCAGCTTTCTTGAGCGTATCGTTTAAGGTCTCATAATCCGTCTTCCACTGAGTGCCGTAATAAACTACTAGATCCGGCTTTTGCTCTATGATCTTCTCGAAATCTGGAGTCTTTCCCGAACCTACATTTAGGACATTCAGGAATTCTGGGAAGTAAGACCTATCGTTCAAGGCCGTATCACTAACCCCGATGATCTTATCTGCTGCCTTAATTGTCCTCAAAGCCTCTGCAGCATTTCTGTTAACAGCGATGATGCTCTCTACTGGTGTTTTAACTGTTACGACACTGCCCTGAGAATCCAGAAGGACCAGTTTTGTCTGCTTTCTGCCAATGATATTCTCGATCTGCTCAAGATCCTGGTCGTCGATTTTGCCATCGTAATTAGCATCGCTCAAGTTTGTGACCGGATTTGTTCCTGCGATCACACCTTTCAGGTAATCGATGTCCATCTCATCAACTGCATCATCCATGTTGGCATTGCCAAAGATTTGAAGCAAGTATTCAGATGCCATTATCGGAGTGCATGCAGATGCTAGAAGAAACACAGAAAGAAAAAGAACAAGTAGCTTCATTCAGCTCTCCTCCAATAGCGGATAGGAATACACTCCCTTGAGATCCACCCCAAGGAACTCTTGCAGCCACTCTCTGTGAATGGCTGCAGGGTCCATGTCCTCGAAAAGCTCAGGATGCAGCCATTTGGCAACATAAGAATTGAAGATGCTTGGGTGTATTGATGCAGCATCACTGGTAATAATGTAAATTCGACCGTTCTTGACCGCATCGATGTGATCCCAGCCGGTGCGTTTCGCGATCTCCTTTAATTTTGCGTCCATCTCCGTGCTATTTGCCGCATCATACCCGCACTGAGAAATGAATGAATTCGAGGTCATCTTTAAAATCACCTGCGGATTTTTGCTGATGACCTCCTCAGGATCTATGCTGCTTGTGCTGTTTAATCCAGCGAAAATATTGATGCCGCCACATGGCTCAACAGCGCGACATACGCTGCTGGTCGGACCGTATTGCAGATCTTTGTAGCTCTCTGGATAGACGCGCGGCTTGTTTTCTTCGTCCAATCCTTTTATTCTCTCGTTTATGAAGTTGAGATGTTCTTCTTCAAAGTCGATGAGATCATCAGCTCTCTCTTTTTTGTCCAGCAACCACCCCAATTTAGTCACCTCACTGTTATATGTTTCCGGGACATGGAAATTCATCTGGACCAATGCAATTCCTGCATCGTTCAATACCTTCCTTTGAGAAGAATAATCGTAGACGGCGTAGGCCAGCACAACCTCTGGCTTTATCTCAATGATCTTCTCCATATCCCACTCAGTAGTCGTTCCAACTTCGGGCGTGTCTTTTACGTAGTCTGCAAACTCACCTCGTTTCTTGCCCTCCTCGACAATTGCGACGATCTTATTTGCGTCTCCTAGCACACAAAGGATCTCAGGACCGTAGGTGCCGCCCAGGGCAGCAACGCTTTTTATCGGCATGGGAACAGTAACGGGCTCTCTAGTAGCGAATGCAGCCGTATGTGGCTGGATGTTCTGCATTATCGTGAGATTCTCTTCATCACCGCGGATGATATGCTCGATTTCCTCAATGTCTTTTTCATCGATCTTGCCATCATAATTGGCATCGGCAAGCTCCGTGTGATTGTTTGTGCCGTCGATTATTCCCTGCAGGAATATCACATCGTTTTCATCTATTGTATCATCCATATTGGCATTGCCAAATATGTCAAGCGTAAACGCCTCCGCTGAAGGCAAGGCGCATAACAGAACTCCTGCCAAGGCGATGTGCATCAAAACAGATATATTCATAATCTTATCCTCATACTAGTATAGATTTTCATAGCATTTTTTGCTTTGACTATATTAATACTTAAAATTAACTCATAACTCGAAAATATTTTTATCACATAAACTATAGTCTGCACAACTCCCTAACAAATGGCAAAAAAGAGAGTAGATCTCAAAAGAGATGACGGATCTTTTTTAGCTTAATGGGGCTCAAATTACTCTCTGACCGCCTTTGCCATCTTCTCCTTCCAGGCTTTCACTTCCTCCGCAGTGACGACGTCTATCGATCCTCCCTGGAACTCGCCTTCCACATCGCCCATCCTCTCCTCCATCCAGCCCTCGATCTCCAGATAGAGGTTCTTGAGAGCATCCGAGACCTCCGGGTCAGCCTTCCACAAACCCCTCTGCTCGGCCTCCAGGAGTCTTCGGCCAATCTCCTCCATGGCCCAGGGATTGTTCTCCTGGAAGAATTTCCTGTTTTCCTCGTCCATGATGAAGGTCTTTGCGATCTCGTCAAAGATCCAGTCATCAACCTCTTGCGTCGTCGCCTCCCAGCCGTACACGCGACCAACGCGTTTCGAGATGTCGCCAGCTCCCTTGTAGCCGTGCCTCTTCATGCCGTCAATCCACTTGGGGTTGAGCAGCTTTGTCCGAACAACACGGCGCATCTCGTCTGCGAGGCTCCGAACCCGAACTCCGTCCTTTTCTCTCGTGTCTCCAAAATAGGCCGGCACTGCCTTCCCAGAGATCTCTTTGGCGGCGTTGGTCATGCCTCCGTGGGTCCCAAAGTAGCAGCAACAACTGAGAAGGTCGTATTCATCTGTAGGCGTTTTATTGAATGTTAAATCCACAGTCTGAAGCTGGTGGATCAGGCTCCTGTGGGCATCCTCACCAAACACTCCTTTGCCGTACGAATACCCATTCCAATTAACGAAGATATCTGAGAGGTTCTGCTGGTTCTTCCAGGCCGATGCATATATTGCCAGAGTTATCCCGTCGCCGTATGTCCCAGGCTGGCTGGAATAAATGCGGGGGTGGTATCTCTCATTCATGACATGCTTTCTCAAGTAATTCATCTCAAGGGGCTCATCCCTGGCCGATATCTCCCTTAACGCCATATCAAGAAATTCTATGCGATTATAAAAGCAATCTCGAGTAGTACCGGCCACTCGAACAGTGAGATCGATCCTTGGCCGTCCCAGTTTCTTCAATGGGATCACTTGGAAGCTGGTGACAGACCCACCCTTCCAAATTGGCTCTACACCGATGAGGTAAAGCATCTGGGCCAATTGCTCTCCATCCGCCCAGGCAATGTCGCTAGGCATCCAGTACATGGCAATATTCTCCGGCAGCTTGTTGTTCTCCTCCTTGAACTTCGCCAGCGTGCTTTCTGCCAATCTCTGGCCGACCATCCATGCCGCTTTGGTGGGAATGGTTGCCGGATCCAAGGAATAGAAGTTCCTGCCGGTGGGAAGGACATCCACCTTTCCTCCGGTTATGAGCCCAGACGGGCCGGGAGGGATGAATCCTCCGTCAAAGCCGTGAAACAGCGCTTCCATCTCGCCTGAGGCATCGATTTTTCTGGAGATGTCATTTATTCGATCAACCATTGTCTGCCAGGGCTCCAGGTCCCGACAGATCCATCTATCTCCAAGTATGCGACCGGCAGCCTGTTGTCCCTCGCCATTGAGAAGAGACGACACCAGATCTCTGCCCAGACGATCTATCTGAAGCATATCGCTATTCTGGTCCAATTGACCTCCCATGAGCCCCACCACAAACTTTCTCAGCTCGGAATCAAACCTGAGAATGGAGCATATGAACTCGACCTTTCTCTCGCCCTGGGGCCTTTCTCCAAAAACATGCATGCCGTCCGGGATTTGGGTGTTGTAGATCTCTGAGATCTTCTCATGAGCGGCTTGTATTATCTCATCAATTCCTGCGCCGGATTGCATCATCTCATCCAAGCCTATATCCTTAGATATTTTGCTCTCTCTTACCAGATCTACAATGATATGCTCCAGAGAATGAGCCCTGGCTTTCTCGGATCTCTTGGTTTTATTGTACTCAGCGATAAGATCCTCCAGCTCCTTCAGCTCGCCGTATAGCCCGGATTCTGTCGTCACCGTTTGCATATGATCCACAATGACGGCACAGCTCCTCCGTTTCGCCATAGTCCCTTCAGGAGGATTGTCGGCATTGTAGATGTAAAGATGAGGCATATCGCCTAGTGCGATATCGGGCATACAATTCCTCGAGAGCGCCACCGACTTTCCAGGCAGAAACTCAAGGTTGCCATGGGTGCCGACGTGGATCACTACATCGGCCCCAAATTCCTCCTCGATGTAATGATAGGTGGCCAGGTACTGATGGGTGGGCGGCACCTGCGGATCATGTAATATCTTGCAGACCCGGCCATCGCAACGTGCTCCGGCACAACCCCTCTTGGGCTGGACGCAGACTAATGCATTGCCGTAGCGAATACCAGTTACAACTATCTTATTCTGGTAGATCATGGCGGCAGGAATCCCATCTTTCTCTTCACCGGGTGGATGGCCCCAGGCGCTGATAATGCTATCCTTCGCCGGATTTGCCAGGCTGTCAAACCATTTCAGGTAATCCTCCTTGCTCACCAAGGATAGTGCTCCGCCTTTGTTGACAATCTCCTCGACAGTGGTCCATCGGAACTCTGAGACTGCCTTCTTGCTCATGATCCGATCGATCAGCTCCTTTCCATCTTTCGGCGGCGAATCAATGGCATATCCTGCCTCTTTCATCCTCTGCAGGATCCTGGCGATGCTCTCAAGGGAATCCAGATGGGCGGCTCCACCCACCGCGCCCTCAACCGAAGCGCAGGGCTTGCTGTTGAGCATGAAACAGACCCGCCTCTCTCTTGGAGGCTTGTTTCTGAGAGAGATCCATTGGTCCACGCGTCGGGAGAGCTTCTCAATCCTCTCAGTCAATGGCACATGCTGTTCGAGCTCCAGATCGTGCATCTGACTGCTCTTGGCAACTCCTACTACTATCGGCTCGATCACGCCTGCAAATTCCGGCATGGACACATTCCAGCCGAGCTCATAGCTGCTCATGCCGAATGGATCGGCAAGCCATTCCTCTTCACCAAGATGGCGGAGGACCAGGGGATGAAAGACCGGCACGTCAAGCTTATTCATGGTATCTCTGACCGACTCCACATTAGATCCATGGACCATGGATTGGAGGTCTATCAGAGCATCAACTCTGCTGCAAAAGAACTCCTCGATAACATCGTTGCTAGCCTTTGCTCCCAACTCAGAGCTTTTCATGCCCAGAGAAAAGGCAGGAATAACATCATTGTTTTTTTCCAGTTCCCTGATAAGCTCATTCTCAACGCCCAAGTCGTCATTGATCCAAAATGACCTGTAGAAAAGGATGCCGACAATTCGACCTCTTCGGGGTTTGTACCATTCCAGGTATTCTTCTACGTCCTGGAAATACCGATCTGCATCAGGATGATAAATCCCCTGCCAAGGCTGCTCAATAGGAGGATCATAATCGCAGCCGACATTCAGCACAGCTTTGCAGATGTACTTGAGCATGTTCCGTATATTCTGAGGGCCGCCGAAGAGAAAATAGCGGTTGATCATTGCCATCTTTTCTAAGGGTATGGTTGAAGCCGACCAATGCGATGGATTGAGGCTGATGGCAACCAGAGGTTTAGTTGAGTCCACGCGCTGCATGATTTCATCCCAAAAACCATCGTGTGAGGGATGAATAAGCAGCAGATCCGCATCATTCAGGGAGGATAGACAGGCTGCTAAATCGTCCTGCCGGTTCAAGCCGACGGTTGACCATGCCATCAGATCCAGGCCGATCTCTCGAGAGGCTTTCAGAATATGAGCCATATCACTGGCCCATACAATTGCATTAATCTTCATATCATCATCCGATAAGGAATTAATGTATTAGTTAAAGCTATTAATTTAAAAATTAGAAGAATATCTTCTCCCCTGTCAAACATTCAACTGCTCGCAGCTTTACGGCAGCGGGAAGGCGTATACTCCTTTGTACTCGATTCCCAGGAACTTTTGCAGCCATTCCTGGTGAACTGCCACGGGGTCCAGGTCCTCAAACTCTTCAGGATGAAGACATTTAGCAATGTAGGCATGGAATATGCTGGGATGAATCGAGGCTGCATCGCTGGTAATGACATATACTCGCCCATTTTTAACTGCATCAATGTGATCCCAACCCGTGCGGTTCTCAATATCCGCAATCTTCTTCTCCATTTCGCTGGTATTGGTTGCGTCATATCCGCTGTCTGACATGTAATTTCCTGCAGTCATATGAATGATCACCTGCGGATTCTGACTGATCACCTCTTCTGGATCGATGTCTGTTGAAACTCCCAGATCCTCGAATATATCGATGCCTCCGCACGGCCCAATTGCCAGGCCCACCGAACTGGAAGATCCCCCATATCTATTATCGCGGTATGTCTCAGCATAGACCTTTGGCTTCTGTTCCTCTTTGAAGTCCTTTGTCCTTTCAGTTATGTAGTTGAGATGCTCATCTTCGAAGCTGATCAGTTCTTCAGCTCGATCCCGCTTGCCCAAGATCCAGCCCAGAGTTCTTACCTCGCTCTTATATGTTTCCGGCCTGTTGAAGTTCATCTGAACCAGGGAAATACCTGCAGGCTCCAGAATCTTTCTGTATTCAGCGAGATCGAAGGACGCATATCCAAGAACGAGATCGGGTTTTATTTCCAGGATCGTCTCCATATCCCAGTCATCATTGCTGGTCCCAACTATGGTTTTGTCTTTCATTATGTCTCTTATCTCTCCCCGCTCAACTGCTCCGGAGAGAATGGCTACAATCAGATCAGAATCTCCAATTGCACAGAGCATGTAGGGCCCATAGGTGCCGCTCAGCGCTGCTATGCTCTTGATGGGCATATTTAAAGTCGCGGGCGTCTTGGTGATATTGATCTCTTTGGATGTCTTTAGATTCTGGATTACGGTGATGTTCTTCTCCTCGCCCTTGATGATAAGATCTATCTGTGCAATATCGAGATCATTGATATTGCCGTCGTAGTTGGCATCTGCCAGATCGGTGGCATCGTTGACCCCATTGATAATGCCCTGCACATATTCAATGTCATCTTGATCGATGGTATCGTCCATGTTGGCATTTCCATAGATCTCCAAGACGAATTCAGCAGTTGCGGGCAATGCATTTAGCAATATGCTCGCCAAAATTAATAAGACAATTGTCGGCTTTTTCATAAAAATTCCCTCAAAATTATTCACGGTTCACATCGCCTCCGCAGGATAGAAGAACACACCGTGCTGATCCAAATCGAAGTCCAGCTTCTGGAATCTGGTCAGATACTCCTGATGGATCGCCACCGGGTCCAGGTCTGAAAAGATATCTGGATGCAATATCTTGGCCATATACAAAATGCCGATCCAGTAAGATAGCCCAGTTGAGATATCCGTGGAGAAGCAGTAAACCTTTCCGTCCTTTACAGCAGTGATATTGGCAAGCTCAGGACGGCTGAGGATCTTCTCTCTCAAGGCTTTGATTTGAGCAGGATCATCCTCATCGTAGCCGCAAGAGGCATCGGCCTTCAGAGCCCTTCTCATGATGACCTCAGGATTTTCCTTAATAACCCATTCAGCTTCTACAAATGGCGTTCCGCTGGCGTCTGACGTTATTCCTGAGGCGATATTTCTGCCGCCTGCCATTACCAGCATCTCATGAGCACCGGAGCCCTCGGTGTTGGTTCTGTAATCAGAGTACTCGATATAGACTCTAGGCTTTTCATCTTCCGAGAGAGTTGAGACGCGCTCAGTGATGGTGGATAGAGGCTTCTGATAGAAATCGATTAGCTCTTTGGCTTCTGAACTTTTGCCCACCGCATATCCGAGCATCATGATATCCTGATCGGTGGTGCTGAAGGGGCGATAGGTCAGGCGAAGCACCGGGACTGCATCAGATAGATCCTTCTCCAGGTTCTCAGCCCAGGTTCCCCATACGATTACCAGATCGGGCTTCAAGCTGACTATTGCCTCGGAATCAGGAGTTGATGCGCCACCGACCGTGGGAAGCTTGCTGAGATCCGGGTAGAATGCGGTATAATTCTCCATGTAGGTGGGAATGCCCACAATTCTGTCCTCTGCTCCAAGCGACCTGAGCACTTCGGCAAACATGGCATGGCAGATCACAATACGCTTTACCGGCTCATCTATGGTGACAGTTTTTCCGCTTTCATCGATTACGGAAATCTCCTCTTCTTCGCCGTTTATGATCTTTTCAATCTGCTCTACATCCTTGTCGTCGATTTTGCCATCGTAATTGGCATCGCTCAAGTTGGTGGCAGGTTTTGTCCCACCTATCACTTCATTCAGATAATTGATGTCCTGCTCGTCAATTACATCATCCATATTAGCATTGCCAAAGATGCTAAGAGAAAAGCCATCATCGTTCTGGCTGCCAGATGCAGCGCCCCAGGCTACAGATGATGCTGCCAGGACAATCAAAGCAATCAAACAAATCTTCAAATCTGCGTTCATATCTTGCCTGCCATTGATTATAATTTTATCATATTTCATTTTACTATGATATGAATAGGTTTGTCATTAGAATAGATATTTATAACTAACTATTACAGAGCACCAAACTTGGACGAAAGACCAGAAGGCAAAGTATCGATAAAGAGAAAGGATGTCAGGTCCAATAAGGTCCTGACCATCGCGAATTTAGAAGCGTTCAAGTAAATTGATTTGACATAGAACATATATAGTTGAATAATCATTCAACTCCACTACCCCCGCCCTGATCATCTTCAGGTGTCATTCACCACATTTCTTGCGTGCCTCATAAATACCCTCTTGACAGAACACTCGATGCTCAGATTTCTGCCCGCCAGGTAGTGAGCCAGGCATGGCCCACCGCATAGCCAGAGATCTGGGCAGGCAAGGCATTCCCGCGGGCGGGTCACAAGAGAGCAAGCCCTGACCATTCTATCCCGCAGACCATCGGCAAAATGCTTATCTTCAACTCTTCCGAGCATCATCTCCGGACGCAGTAGTGAAGGGCAAACGTAAGAGAGGCCATCAGCCAAAACCACAAGAGATCGGCATGAGTCAAAGTAGCAGTGATGCTGCCTTTTTTTTCTCAAATCAATTGTGCTCTTCATCCTTTCCAGCTCCCTGAATTTTATCCCTCTTGCTCCTATTGAATAGAGATGCTCCGCCCGGCAAATGGCCGCCTCGATTCCCTCTGCGGCTTGAGCGGGGTTAGGCTGGATGAAGGAGCTGGCTCTGCCTACTGGTCTAACGAAATCTATGGCCACTCCATCGATATTTCCAAGATAGCTGAAGAGATCCACAAGACCGTTCAATGCCCCAGCATTGGCCCGTGTGAGAACAGTAGTCGCACCAACCAAAATGCCCTCGTCTCTCAGAGCCAAAATGCCTCGAA
>JAJRAX010000132.1 GCA_028679775.1 Methanothrix sp.
GATGGAAGGGTAGAGCGAAGTAAAATCGATCTGGCTCACCTTCTCATAAAGCCTGGGCTCAGGCTGCAAAATCATGCCGCCCCTGTCTGACCTCTTCAGCTCGCAAAAATCCCGGACCCTCTCCACGTCCCTCTTTCGAAACGGCACGACCATGCCCCGGCGCAGGGCCTCGTAGACCTCATAAGAGGAGATGATGGTGCCGGGTGTGAACCTGGCGACCATGTTGGGGGCGAGCCCAGAGAGGCGAGCCGAGAGCAGGATGCCTTTTAGCCCTGCTTCACGGTAGGCAAAGCTTGTTGCAGTGTCGATTAGCACTCTTCCCTCTGGAATCATGGCCTTGTCCCTGTGATTTGCTCTGCCGTAGCTCCAGTAGGATCTGGCTGCAATGCTTCGAAATCTGCCGGTTCTGCTGAGGGTGACATCGAGGCCGAGCCTTACAGACCTCTCTACTGCCAGCGGCGTCCATTGGTCGGCCCGATCAATGAGAAGAACATCAGGATCATGAACTTTGACCAGCTCCATGAGATCTGAGAGAATCGTCATCTCTTTGCCATGAAGACGTCGTAGCCTCTTTTCTCGCGCCTCAGCATCCTGAACCTCCACCTCTCGCACATCGATTGCAGATATCGTCCTCCTTCGTGCCGGATCTCCTGAGAACTGAAGAGACATGACTCGCAGTGGGACCTCGAAGTCCGGGCTGAACCGGGACTCATCCTGTTCTCCGCAGGGGAAAAGATCGCGCTCGGCCAGGTACTGCTGATCTCTTCTTATGTCTACGTTGAACAGCTCCGCAGAGTAGCGGGTCTGCTTCTCAATCTTTTCTGCCACACTTCTGTCTGCATAGATCAGATAGCCATCTTCCTGGCCGTAGATGGTAGAGAAGCTCACCTCATCGAGACGGTAAAGGCTCTCCAAGGCCTCGATCATACCCATATGAGCGGCAGGATCAGGCAGACGGAGGTAGAAGGATTGAGGTTGCATAACAATCGTCTGGGCGAGCCCCCTCTTCCTGGACCAGAGATGCACGTCGCCCTTGTAGTATGAGTCAAAGATCCACATCAAGTTCTCCATTAGCAGATCAAATGATGCTCTTTCTATGCTAAAAGCCCAGGGCAGGCGCGGGACGAAAGTGAAAAAAGTGATACGAATGAAAATGAGTCCGCCTGCTTAGGAGTGCAAGGCAGGACTCATCTCATTGCTCATTTCAGATCGAAGTCTCTTTCGGGCCCTTCTTCAGGTCCTCTTTCATCTGCAAATAGACCTCTCTTGCAACTTCTCCTTTAGCGTATCTTTCGTCCAATACCTCTTCTGCAGTGGTTCTTGTCGGCACTGAGCTGCCTTCAGCAACAATGTGCCTTTCTGAATCGCGCATGATCAGATAAAAGATCAGAAACAGTATTCCTATCCAGGGGACCAGTATAGGTAAACCCCATAGAAGTCCGTTCATTCCTCTTTTCTCTGCATCCTTGTAGACCAGGTAGGCTACGACCAAGGAGAGCAGAGTTGTGAAGATCGATCCAAATCCCATGAACGGGAACCCGCCCATCATAAAGTCCATCATATCGTAGTACGGCATATCAATTCCTCACAATCTTCATCGACTTCTGTAAACTACACATTCGACGTTCAACGTATTTAAGGGTGTGGCATGAACGCAAAAAAAAAGTTCAGCAAAAGGTCATTTTTGCGTCTCTTCCTGGTAGGGTGCATCTGGTTCTACTTCCGGGCCATCTGCCTGATCTTGTCCCATCCGGTCCCTCCCACTCGAAGTGGATGATCCAGCACCACATCGATGAAACCGAATATGATTGAAGCATAAATGGCATAGAAGTCGCGAGCAAAGGACATGGCCTCCGTCAAATCCTGGAAATGGCGGGTCTCCATTTCCTCTCCAGTTCCAGCCATTATGGTGCGAATATTGCTCTTAGCAACAAAACTGGACATGCCGCAAGAAGCTCTTGCAGGCTGCACGGCATCGATGTTCACGGGCACGCCGCCGTAGAGTTCGTAGGCATAGCGCATCAGTTCTTCCTTCGTCGCTAGGCCCTCCATTCTCGCCTCCTCCAAGATCTCTTCATCCAAACATTCGAGCTGAGGAATGAGGCTCGCATCTATGACGTACGAAAATTCCTCGTCGCTGCCTGCTGCCAGGTCCACTGCCTCTAGAACCAGTCCCAATTTCACCGGCTCACCATAGCCAAAGCCGCACTGCCAGCGGTCGCTCTGAAGATAAATCTGATTCTCGCAGAGATCTATTATATCAAGCATCAAAGCCAATATTATTACTAATACATAATAAGCTTTTTCGGATGACATCATCCAGCGGGCGACTGATATGTTCATGGCAAAGTTCTAATATTTATCCTGATGACAGGAAGAATGAACCAGATAGAATGAAACGCGATCTAATTGTAATTGGGGCAGGTCCTGGTGGCTCTATGGCAGCCAAGACTGCGGCGGAGGCAGGCCTGGATGTTGTCCTCCTGGAGAAGCGCCAGGAGATAGGCGAGCCCATTCGGTGCGCCGAGGGCGTGAGCATCAGATCGGAGCTGAAGGAGCTGATCGATGTAGAGCCCTCCTGGATCAGCACTGAGATTCAAGGGGCGAGAATGCATTCGCCCAACGGCGATAGCATCTTCACTACCGGGGTAAAAGGCGAAGGCGGCGGGTACATCCTGGATAGGAAGATCTTTGATCGGGCTCTTGCCATTCGGGCTGCAAGAAGCGGGGCTCTGGTTATGGTCAAGACCCGCGCAACTGGATTGACCAGAAAGGATGGTCAGCTCATCGTATCCGCAGTCTGCCAGGGCGAGAGATTGCATATCGAGGCGCCTCTTGTCATAGGCGCGGACGGAGTCGAATCCAAGGTCGCCAGGTGGGCCGGAATGGATTCGAAGATGAAGCCGGAGGACATAATGGTCTGTGCCCAGTTCCTGGTTTTTGACGAAGGAATCGATCCGGACTACTGCGAATTCTTTTTTGGAAATTTCATAGCACCTGGCGGATACATCTGGATCTTTCCCAAGGGCGACGGCAGGGCTAATGTGGGCATCGGGCTGCAGGGCTCCCGGTCCGGGCCGAGAATGCCTGTTCGGCTTCTGGAAAGCTTTATGCAGAAACGGATGCCAAAGGCCAAAGTCCTGCAGGTGATGGCCGGAGGGATTCCCACATCCGGACCGATGAAATCCATAACCTCAGACGGAGTAATGTTGGTTGGCGACGCGGCTCATCAGTCGGATCCACTCACTGGCGGCGGGATCATTAATGCCATGCGTGCAGGGGTTCTGGCCGGGCGGGCTGCGGCTGAGGCCGTGTCAACGGAGGACGCAAGCCAAGCCGTCCTAAGAGAATATGAGGGTCGATGGAAGTCGTCTTTCGGCAAGCAGCTAGTGAAGAGCTACAATGCCAAGAGGTTCTTTCTCAGTCTTGATGATGACGATTTCAATCATCTAACAAAGTCGCTCTATGGCCGCGATATATCAAGTATGCACACCAAAGATCTGTTGAGGTTTCTCTTCAGGCAGAATCCGAAGCTGCTCTGGAACCTGAGAAATCTTATGTTCTAGGGATCCGTTGGCCTGATAATATTTTTTGGAGCAGAGACAACTTAATATGATGATCAAGAGAAATTGTCCAAGTTTAAAGCAAGTTACACAATTAAACTTTATGTCACTCTAAATTGACTTAATTAGATGAATCAGTCTATTTGGACCATAAAATATATCAATTAGCAAGACATAATTTACAGTAGATCTGAATTCAAAACGAGAGGACGATTGAAATGCTGGACAAATTCATGTCGGAACACCTCTACGGCAAGGACATAGAGGTCTATTTCGGTGGCAGCGAGAAGGAGAGGCTGCGCGGCAAGCTCGTGGGAAGCGCGGACGGGGTCATAGTCCTGGAGGACAAGGGGCGAAGGGACTATGTAAATGTGGAGAAGATTGTAGCCGTCTGGGAAACATGATCTGGCCCTGTTCATCATAACCAATTCAATGGGATACAGTTTTAACCTCATCAGGAAAATCTGGGGCCCATGAAACTGATTTATGTGGCTGGCAAAGGAGGAGTGGGAAAGAGCGTCTGCTCTGCAGCTTCCGGCATATGGACATCAAACCAGGGCAAAGAGACCTTAGTCTTCTCCATGGACCCGGCTCATTCACTCTCGGATATCTTCGACATTGACCTCGGAAGCAGGCCCGAGAAGATCCACGATCATCTCTATGCCTATGAGCCTGACCTGACTGAGGAGGCACAGAACTTCTTTGGCAGGTACAAGAACATCCTGACCGCCCTCTTCGGCCTCTTTGAGGTAGAGGTGAAGCCGAAAGACTTCGGGAGCATGCCAGGAGTCTCTGAACTCATCTTCATGGACAAATTGCACGAGATCTATGTCGATAGGAAATACGATTATGTGGTCATAGATTCGGCTCCAACTGCAATGGTCCTGCCCCTCTTGCAGCTGCCCTCCATCACCACTGGGTTCATCACCAAGGTGCTGGGCATGAGAAACAGATGGATGGGCGTTCTCGACCTTCTGGAGCCCGGCTTTGGCGGTCGCATTCTCTCCGAAGTTAGGACCATGCGCCAGAAAGCCGAGACCATGAGAAACGTCCTGATCGATCCTGAAAAGGCCAGCGTAACCGTAGTCACTATCCCAGAAAAAGCAGCAGTCGAAGAGAGCCGGCGGCTGATTGAGACTGTAGAGTCGCACGGAGTTACAGTCTCCGCGGTAGTCATCAACCACGTGATCGCCGACTGCAATTGTCGCTTCTGCAGGGAGAAGAAAGCATCTCAAAGCTCCTACATCGAGGATCTGATGAACCGCTACCAAAGAAAGGAGATCGTCATTCTGCCTGACTACGGCGGAGAGGTGAAGGGTGCCAGCCTATTCCGGGTGGCCGAGGATCTCTACAGAAATAGATAGGAATCTGAGGGCGCCAGAGGCAAAAAGCATCAACAATTTGATATATTTGGGCGTGGAAGATATCTGACGAGGAAATGATCATGTTCAAGAGAGTTCTCGTTCCAACCGACTTCTCCAGCTATGCCCACAAGATGCAGGAGTGCCTGGCTGCAATTGCGGGCGTTGAGGAGATTGTGCTTCTAAATGTCCTGGATGCCAGCAACCCCATGAACCTGGAGAAGAGGGGTTGGAGCTACGAATCAATGATCGATGAAGCCCAGACCAGGTTAGCCGAGCAGGCCGATCACCTGGCCAATCAGTTAGAAACGGGGCATACCATCAAGACGCGTCTTATGGTGATTGTGGGGCCGATGAGCGGCGCGGATGGGGTTAATCTGAAGAGGATCATGCCGGGGCCGGGATTGGAGCTGATAGACGGCGGCAGCGTGGGCGATGCCATAATCAAGGCTGCAGTCGAGGTAGAGGCATCGCTCGTCTGCATGGGGGCTCAGGGCAAGGGACTCGTGGAGGGCATTCTCCTGGGATCTGTTTCGACCGAGGTACTCAGGAAGGGTGAGACAGATCTGCTTATCATCCGGCACAAGATCATGGATGAAAATAGAGCAGGCTACCGGGATAATCCCTGCAGGGACATTTTCTCCAAAGTGATGCTCACAACCGACTTTTCCGAGGCGGGCCAGGAGGCAGTATCAGCAGCAAAAGAGATGCCGGGTGTTAAAGAGGTCCTGCTCGTGAATGTCATCGGAAGCGATGAGGAATTCACTGAATCTGGAAAGAGGATCAACCAGCTCGACGAAGAGATAGCAAATTCAGAGAGAAAGGTCACTATGCATGTGCTCAAGGGCCGACCTGTTGATGAAATCCTGGCTCTCGCCAAGAAGCAAAAGGTATCATTGATTGCTATGGGCTCTCAGGGCAAGAGCTGGAGCCAGCAGATTCGGGTTGGAAGCACTACATTCGATGTAGCCCGCAGGGCGGAGTGTCCGGTTCTGGTGATCCGGCCAAAGAAGAGGTAACGCATCTCTTGATATTGGTCGAGAGGGATCTTGAGCGTATCCCAGCGCCATCAAGTCCGCGGGACAAGAGCTAAATCGCGAATCGGCCAATGGTTTGGGCGCAGGGCGGCATTGTCCCGCGGGATATCCGGTTGAAATGGCGGATGGATCGATGATGGATAGAAAAATGAGTACCGGCGTTGACTCATCGCATCAGGCCTTTGGCTTTCCGTACGCAAGCCTTATAAGCAAGTATCAATGCTATTGAGTATATCCCAAGTGCAGCGGGGTAGGGTAGTCAGGATATCCCGACGGGCTCATAACCCGTAGATCAGTAGTTCAAATCTACTCCCCGCTATAATCCTAACATCGGATTTTCTCTTTTTTGGAGCTATATTCACATCGTCCGACTAGCCACATCAGTAGTTCGATCCGGTCTATCTTCTCTATATCCATTCGTAAGTTTTAAATACTTGCCTCATCACTAACTACAAGTTAGTAATATCATGTAAACAACGTTCAATTGGCAACCGCAGGGGATGCCTTATCATTCAATCAGAAGAACAGACTAAAAAATTACTTAAGCTTGACATGAAGATATATACCGGAGGATTTTGATGGCAGGAGAAATCACACTCAAGGTCATAGAAGCACGTCCAACCGATGTTGGACGCGGTATTGCTCGCATAGATCCGGTCGTATTCAGCGAGATGGGCTGGCAGGCTGGCGATGCGGTCAGCATTCAGGGAAAGAAGAAGACCGCAGCACTGCTCTGGCCGGGATATCCCGAAGACACTGGAACCGGAGTGGTTCGCCTGGATGGCAACACACGCCGAAATGCAGGCGTGAGCATCGACGATAAGGTGCCTGTCAAGATCATATCTGCATCTGCCGCTGAGTCGGTGGTCTTTGCGCCGACGGTGCCTCTGCGCATCACCGGGGCAGAAGCCTATCTGCAAAGGTACATGGAAGGGCGGGTTATCACAAGAGGAGACATCATTGAGATTGCGGTCATGGGCAGGAAGATAGAGCTGATGGCCACTCGCGTCGCCCCCTCCCGGGATGCGGCAGTGATCGGAGACAAGACCAGGATAGAAGTCTCTGAGAAGCCGGCCAAAGAAGAGAAAGTAGGCCCTCGCGTGAGATACGAGGACATTGGCGGTCTCTCAGCCGAGATCAAGAAGGTTCGGGAGATGATTGAGCTGCCGATGAAGCACCCGGAGCTGTTCGAGAGGCTTGGCGTGGAGGCTCCCAAAGGAGTGCTGCTCTATGGCCCGCCCGGCACGGGAAAGACACTGCTTGCCAAGGCCCTGGCCTCTGAGACCAACGCCCACTTCGAGACCCTATCCGGCCCGGAGATCATGTCCAAGTACTACGGCGAGTCAGAGGAGAAGCTGAGAAGCCTCTTCAAGACTGCTGAGGAACAGGCGCCGTCCATCATCCTCATCGATGAGATCGACTCCATCGCACCCAAGAGAGAAGAGGTAACCGGCGAGGTTGAGCGGCGGGTGGTGGCCCAGATGCTGGCCCTAATGGACGGCATGGAGTCACGTGGCAAGGTCGTGGTCATAGGCGCTACCAACCGGCCTGATTCCCTGGATCCAGCGCTTCGGCGGCCGGGCAGGTTTGACAGGGAGATTGAGATCGGAGTGCCCAACAGGCAGTCCCGCCTGGAGGTTCTGCAGATCCACATCCGTGGCATGCCGCTCTCAAAAGATGTCAACCAGGAGAAGCTGGCCGATGTGACTCATGGATTCGTGGGAGCTGATCTGGCTGCGCTTGCCCGCGAGGCAGGCATGAGATCTCTACGTCGCATCCTGCCGGAGCTTGACCTCGAAGTCGAATCCATTCCAGCAGATATCCTCAACAAGATAGAGGTCAACAACGACGACTTCCTGGAGGCGCTCCGGGAGATGGAGCCGTCTGCCATGC
>JAJRAX010000133.1 GCA_028679775.1 Methanothrix sp.
GGGCTTCCGATCGGCTGGCCGGAGATGATCACCGAGCAGTTTGAGGTGCCTCCCCTCTGCTCCGGACCGTAATCCGGATAGTAGGATACAGCTCGCCCGCATCCAAAACCCGCCTGGGCCAGAGAGAGGCCGAGGCTGAGCACGCCCTGACCGCCAAACCCAGCGATCTTGACGCCCTTGGCCGCAAACTCCGGATCCTTCACAAACTCAACGCAGACCCCGCTGTCGCAACCAAAGATCTTGTCCAGCGACTCCTTGGAGAAGTCGCTCTTCGCTCGGCTTATCGGCTGAGCTGCCGCGGAGTTGTCCCGGAATTTCTTCAGTGGAAACTCCTTTTCCATCTGCTCATTCAGGAACTTGGTGATGCCCTGCACATTCATTCGAAGGATGGTAGGACACGGACTGAGCAGCTCCACAAAGGCATAACCCAACTTGTCCCTCTGAATTTCCAGGGCCTTTCTCACAGCCCGGCGAGCCTTTCGGATGTGCTCTATGTCTGATAGAGATGCCCTCTCGATGAAAACAGGTGCCCGGAGGGTATCGAGCAGCTCGCAGATATGAATGGGGTATCCCTGATCCTTTGGGTCGCGCCCGTCAGGCGTTGTGGCCGTTACCTCGCCAATCAACGTCGTGGGCGCCATCTGCCCCCCGGTCATGCCGTAGACGCTGTTGTTGACGAAGAACACAGCCAGCTTCTCGCCCCGGTTGGCAGCCTGAATGGTCTCATTGAGGCCGATGGAGCCCAGGTCCCCGTCACCCTGATAAGAGATCACTATGGCATTGTCCTCTGCCCTGGATATACCTGTGGCAATGGCCGGAGCCCTGCCGTGGGCTGCCTGCACATGCCCGCAGTCCAGATAGTAGTATGCGAAGACTGAGCAGCCCACAGGACTTATGACCACACAGCGATCCTGAATGCCGAGGTCTGCCATAGCCTCGCCTATGAGCTTATGCAAAACGCCGTGCCCGCAGCCCGGACAGTAATGAGTGGCGGTCGGCGCAGCTCCACCCTTTCTCGGAAACTGGGCATACATTCCGGGATGCCCGCCCAAAACCCGCTCTTTAGCCGCCATCTAAGCCACCTCCCCGATCTTATCCATGATTGAATCGAGCCTGATCAAATTTCCGCCGTAGCGACAGACCAGCTCTACCTGCCGGCAGCCCGTGGCAAGGCGAATGTCTTCTCTCATCTGTCCGTCGCTCATCTCCACTGAAATGAATTTAGCCCCGCGCTCAGCAAGAGCCCGGAGGTCCTTCTCAGGGAACGGATAAAGCGAGATTGGCCTGAAGAGACCGGCCTTGATGCCCTCCTTCCTGGCGGCATCCACTGCCGACCTGGCTATCCGGCTACTGATGCCGTAGGAGACGAGAACGACCTTTGCATCCTCAAGCCGGTATCCCTCATAAGCAGTCTCATTCTCTTTGATGCGCTCGTACTTGGCCTGCAGCTTGTAGTTATGCTTCTCCATCTCATCAAAGTTGAGCATAATCGATGTCACTAGGTTTCCTCTGGTCTCAGCACAACCTGCGACCGCCCAATTTGTGTCAATCTCTGGAGCCAGTGCCGTTTTCGGAAACTGCAGGGGCTCGACCATGTGACCCAGCACTCCATCTGCTAAAATCACCACAGGATTTCGGTACTTGAAGGCCAGCTCAAAACCCTTCATGGTGAGGTCGCACATCTCCTGGACGCTCGCCGGGGCAAGCACTATGTTGTGGTAGCATCCGTGCCCTCCTCCCTTGCAGGCCTGATTGTAGTCCGACTGCTCAGGTCCGATGTTGCCGAGTCCAGGTCCCGCCCGACAGATATCGACGATCACACAGGGCAGCTCTGCTCCTGCGATGTAAGTTATGCCCTCCTGCTTAAGGCTCATTCCAGGTCCTGAGGAGGCCCCCAAAACCCGGTGCCCAGCAGTTGCTGCTCCGTAGACCATATTGATCGCCGCCTCTTCAGATTCAGCCTGAACGAACTTGCGGCCTAACTTGGGGAAGAAGCGAGAGGCTTCCTGGAGTATCTCACTCGCAGGAGTAATTGGATAGCCAAAGAAGCAGTCGCATCCTGCATAAAGAGCTCCTACGATCACAGCGCTGTTTCCGTCAATTAGTTGAGATGTCATCTTCAGTTCCCCCCATTGTTGCCGTTCTTCTCTTTATGGGGCACGTGCACCTCAATGGCCAGCGGCTCAGGACAGGTGTAGTAGCATGCCCCGCAGCCGATGCAGCCGTCGCCTGAATAAACCACAAAATGATAGCCGCGATCATTCAGCTCTGTGCCCATCTTCAGAACATTTGCCGAACAGGCCACGATGCACCTCTCGCAGGCCTTGCATTCCAGGGTATTGATGAGCGGATAGGGCTTGTCCTTGTCCCTGATCTCTACTCGCCGGATCTTGCCGCTGATGGTCTTTGGCAGCTCAGGAACGAACTCGATGATTCTCGGATATTTGTAGGGTGCAGTGACCTTCTTGACGTGGTCCTGCAGCTCTTTTTTCAGAGCATCAGAGGGGGTATGTCCCTGGGTGAGGACAATTGTTGCCTTTACAACCTGTCCACGGATTGGATCAGGCACTCCGGTGATGGCCACCTCCAATACGGCAGGATGAGTCATGAGGGCGCTTTCAACCTCAAATGGTCCCACCCGGTACCCAGAGCTTTTGATCATGTCATCAGTTCTGCCCACGAACCAGAAGTATCCGTCCTCATCTCTCCAGGCGGTGTCTCCGGTATGGTAGTAATCATCATGCCAGGTCTTCTTGGTCTTATCAGGATCTGAATGATAATCGGTAAAGAGGCCGACAGGCTTGCCCTTGTCAGTCCTTATCACAATCTCGCCCTCTTCGCCCACCTCACAAACCTTATCATTTTTGCCAACCAGCACGATATCAAATCCAGGTGCAGGCTTGCCCATGGAGCCAGGCTTGGGATTCATCCAGGGATAGTTGGCGATGCAGACCACGGTCTCAGTCTGGCCGAACCCTTCCATGAGCCGCAGCCCGGTGGTCTTGAGAAAGCTCTCATAGACGCTCGCATTGAGCGGCTCTCCGGCAGTGACAGCATACTTAAGTTTGGAAAAGTCGTATCTGGACATGTCGCTCTTAATCATGAATCGGAATATGGTCGGCGGCGCGCAAAAAGTGGTCACTCCGTATTTTCCCATCTCGTCCATCATCCGTCCGGCGTCAAATCGATCATAATCATAGACGAAAACCGCGGTGCCGGCCAGCCACTGGCCAAATATCTTGCCCCAAGCGCACTTGGCCCATCCAGAATCGGCTACAGTGTAATGCAGCCCGTCGTCCTCCACATTCTGCCAGTACTTAGCGGTGAGGATATGGCCCAGAGGATACATCTGATCGTGTTTGACCATCTTCGGATAGCCGGTAGTTCCGGATGTGAAGTATGCGAGCAGAATGTCCTCATTTCTGGTGGCCTGCTCCCCCGTAGGTCGGACAAAATCAGCCGACGCTTTCTCAAGCTCTGCATCGAAGTTGATCCAGCCCTCCCGCATAATATCGATGCCCCCTACCAGTACCTTGACTATGGAAATATCGCCAAGCGTCTTGTGGGCG
Organism: Methanothrix sp.; assembly: GCA_028679775.1. Classification (GTDB taxonomy): domain Archaea; phylum Halobacteriota; class Methanosarcinia; order Methanotrichales; family Methanotrichaceae; genus Methanothrix. The sequence goes on from JAJRAX010000133.1 coordinate 3,570, forward strand.
GCATCGAACTCCGCCGGCACATCGTTCTCGGCGATGCAGACTATCATCTTCAAATCAGCCTTCTTGATGCGATAGACGAAGTCCTTGGCCTTCATCATGTGCGTGGAGGGGATGGAGATGACACCGATCTTGTTCAATCCCACCATGCAGACCCAGAATTCCCAACGGCTTTTCAGGGTGAGCATGACAGTGTCACCCTTCTTGAGGCCGTATTTCGAGAACATGTTTGCGGCTTTATCACTCAAGATCTTGAGATCTTTGAAGGTGATGATCTTCTCCTCACCGCAATCGTTGCACCAGACCAGAGCGCGTTTTGTTGGACTTTCTCTGGCGTAGGCATCAACTACATCATAAGCAAAATTGAAGTTCTCGGGAACTTGGATCTTCAGGTTTTCCTTAAAGTCCTCATATGACTTGTAATCCACCCGAGAGACGAACCTGGATAATAGTGACGACATTTTTAAATCCTCTTTCTCTTCTCCTACATGACCACAGCCAGTATCTTCACCGGCATATCGTTTAAGGCTTCCATATAGTGATCATAAGACGCATCGAAGAATATGGAGTCTCCAGCGTTCAGCACAACATCGTTCTCATTGATGGTGAGCTTGAGAGATCCCTCCAGCACATACTCGAACTCCTGGCCCGGATGACTGTAAAATGACGGACTGCCTTTTTTGGGGTCGATGGTCACGATAAAGGGCTCTGCCTTTTTGTGTGCGAACTTTCTGGCCAGGCTTTGGTAGAGATATTGCTTTCTGCGCTCCACCTCTACCGCCTCACCCTTCCGGGTAACGGTGAATATGCTCATCTTGGACTCCTCGCCCGTGAGCAAGAGACCGGTATCAACGTTCAGCTTTCGCGCAATGCCAATGAGAATGCTTGCGGGAATATCCAGCTTTCCATCTTCATAGCAGTTGTATGTATCAACAGGCACTTTGAGGTGCTCTGCCATTTCCTCGGACGATACCCGATTTAGTTCCCTCAGCTCACGCAGACGTGAACCGATTTCTTCAAGCTTCTCCTTCATGGTCATTCCTCAGCGCATTTTCCTTAGCATGGCCCATAGAAGATGCCGGGCCATAGGTAATGTGCAGGATTGTGACTGCCTCATATGCATATTTTAATCTATCTCAAAAGGATGGCCGCATTTACCCTGCAAAAAAAAGGTTAGAAAAAAACAGGCCTGCAAAACTATCATAATTAAGCATTGAAAAAGTGAACCGCAGGATTTTGGAGAAATCAATCAGAATAATCGTTCGAAATGCGCATGATCTCTCGATATCATCCCCCGAAAGAAGATGCACGCATTGTCGAAATTGTAATTCTTTAATGATCTGTATAGAATATCAATACCAGGGGGACAATATAAAGAAATGTCTCTTAAATTATTAATATAAATAACATATCAGACGCTCCTGCATAGGGACCTGCCACCAATACTCAATTCGCGAAGACGGGGCGTCTGTAGATCAAGCGGTTGTCGGATTCATTATAATAATCAATATTGGTCCGGTGCAGGCCCCTCATGAGGTCCAGTCATCCTCATCAAGCCAAGATTGGGCCTTTTTTTTAAGGCTTGTCTGAGTTTTGTTGGCAGTCCTTGAAGCGGAATTGGCGGACCTAGATCGATAGCGAGTGTTTCCTCGCATCAGATTGTAAGCGATCTCTGGATCTATGTTGTACTTTTTCAGATAAGCTTCCTTGGAGAGATGCTCGCCCATTCCGGAGATGTAGATAGGCTCTCCGACAATCGGGGTAATCTTCCCGGCTGGCAAAATCCATTCGAAGCCCTGTGGAAGCACACATTGCAGCCAGTCACCGTTGCTCCCAACCACTTCATTTGATGCTTGGTTAACCACGCCGCAATTTTTGCAGACGAACTTCTTCATATCACTCACCTTCAATCAGCTAAATAGGTTCATAACGGTATATATAATTTACTTAACAAATAATTTGTTTGACAGGACATCATTTTTTATATAAGTATAATGAATATTATATTCTCAAAGCAAAATGAATTGTGCCCCGCCCAGATTACTTTCACCCTGCTGCATAGCTATATATTGCTCCAGATCTATTACCACATTACTTGGTTTGCTGCCCGCCGTCAAAAAGACACAAGCAGCGCGCACAAAACCACAAAAAGCAATTGGCATGGGATCACATGCCATCGATGCATGGACTATATTTGTTCTTGCCCTCAGGCTAACGCTTGAGGCAGATTATGATACCAGAGAAGGCGTTTGAAAATGATATCGAGAAGTTTGCTTTACAGATCAATGGCGCTAGCTTGCCTTGTGTTTCTAGCTTGCTCCATTGCCACAAGTCAATCGAACAGTGGATATGTCGATCCGGCTGTAACTGAATTGAAGAACCAGGTGCTGCAAGAGGAGAAGAAGTACACAGGCAGCTATAAGGGTGAACCCTGGGCGACCTCATCGCTAAATGATTCCAATATAAAAGCAGCCGCTGCCCAGACTATTTCTGCAGCTCAGATTGCTGCGGGACAGGCTTCGTCATCTAATTACATGGCCAAGACAGACTCCTTCCTGAAAGCGGCGGCTGGCAATGGATATTATATCTTGAGTGTATCTGAATTCATCGCTAAAAGCGCAGCAGAAGCGAACTGGGCTATAGTTGATATCAGGCCAGCACAGCTCTACTCAATAGGACACATCGCCGGGGCAATTAACATACCCCTGGAAAATCTGATATCGCAGATGGGCATGATTCCAGCCGGCAAGAAGGTTGCCGTCTATTGTTCTGCCGACACAAATGCCGCATTGGCCGTTCAGACCCTGAGGGTCTATGACGATCGCGAGGCATTTGTCTTGTCTGGTGGAGTTGCCGCCTGGCAAGCAGCAGGAATGCCTCTCGCCACATAGATCGTGCCTGTTTTTCTTGCTCTTTTTTTGCCATTCTTCAGCAGACGATATTGCTGGCAATCTCATCATATCTTAATAATTTTTTCTCGATCGTAAAAGTTATAAACTTTAAAAAATATCTGTTTATGTATGAAGGACTTTGCAGGATCGACCATCACCTACTATGGTCTGGCTCGCGAAAGAGTGCTGAAAAAGTATCCCAGGCTGATCAGCGTTTTGGTCATACTGGTTTTGATCTCCATGTCCGGCCTGGCCTTGTTTCTCATATCCGATCTCGTATCATTTGCATCGAATTCGGATCATAAAGACATATTCTCCGGCCTTGGTCCTAATGGCCCAAGCGATGATATCGTATCCATGAATGAAGACAAAAACAACAAAAACGGATCAGATATAGAAAATGGGACTGGTGTTCTTGCCGACACGAATTCGTCCAACGATCTGGATCTCCTGAATCGATCTGCCAGTGAGCTGAAATCCACCAACGGCACGCTGGTGAATGGATCACGGTCTTTCACAAAAACAAATAAAACGACCATCGGAACCGTTGGACCATCGACCACCTATGTAAGCGGTGGCAGCTCTTCCTCATCTTCCAAGAAGCATCACAGCTCGTCTCAGTCCTCATCCTCGACGACATCTAAGGCCTCAAATGCATCGCTGGCATCGAATCTGACTGAGCCCTCAAATGCATCGCTGGCATCGAACCTGACTGAGCTGACAGAGGAAAACGTCAGCATCAAAAGCACTGATGCACCTAATGCGAATAAACCAGTAACGGATACTCCAGATGCGACCCTTGCTTCGGTATCATCTGTTGCCCTTGGAGAATCTGTTGCCCTTGGAGACCTGATAGATCCTGCAAAAAGCGTTTCATCCAAAGAGCCTGCCAAGACAATTCAGTTCGATGATAAAATCACTGCAAAAGACAATAGCGAGCCAGAGAAAGACAGCGAGTCCACGCAGAAGACGGTAGATCAGACAATCAGCAAAGCACAACAGAAAGCCAAGGAGATGAAAGCCAAGCTGATTGAGAAAAGAAATAAAATGATGGGCAATAAGGACACCACAACACAGGAGGCGGTAGAGGAGAGCGATTCATCACAGAAAACAGTAGACCAGCCCACCAGCACGGTTCAACAGAGGGCTCAGGAGATGAAAGCCAAGATGATCGAGAAAAAAAATAAGATGACCGGCAAGATGGATGCCGCCAAACCACAGGAGTCTGGCGAAGAGAGCGAGTCCTCACAGAAGGTCGTAGATCAGCCAGCCAGCAAAGCTCAACAAAAAGCTCAGGAGATGAAAGCCAAGCAGGCCGAGATGAAGAAAAAAGCGGCAGAATTACGCGCCAAAGCGAAATGAGTTCGAACTCCTGCAGAATTCTTCAAGAATGCGGGGCCGCATGACGAGAGCTGCGTTTGCCCCCATTCTTTAA
>JAJRAX010000134.1 GCA_028679775.1 Methanothrix sp.
CCAAGACTGAGAACCCCATGTTTTACTTTGGCCTCTTCGGCTCATTTTTCGGAGCAGCCGGATTTCTCATCGGTCTTTTTGTGGCAAGTGACTGGCTGTACTGGAGGATAGAGCACATCCCTCTCACAATACTCACTGCAATACTGATCATCGTGGGATTCCAGCTATTCCTGATAGGCATTCAGGGAGACATGATGGCATCCATGCATCGCGAGATGATTCGAGAGATGTACAAGAAGAAAAAACAAAAAATATAATTAGAAAAATATTGAAAAGGAGTTCTGCTCTTTTGCTTTTCTAGCGGAACTCCAGTTTGGCTTCATCCATCGCCTCAAAGAGATAGGCCATTCCAGGTACAAGAGTCTCATTTCTATCCAGGTGCGTCCAGCTCGAGTCCTCATACTTCCAGACAAAAGCCGAGACCAATCCCTTATTCACTGCCTCAGGATATTTGTATTTTTTATGCCCGGCATTGACGGTGATGTTCTCAAGACTCACTGTTCTGTTTACAGGAATTCCTATCATATTCCAGCCGGCATGCAGATCGAGACGATAGGGCAGATCCACCGGCTTTCCTGAGACCTCTATTGTGAAGTTGTCGGCGCTGTCGATGAGGAAGCCCTCACCTGGCAAAAAGCTGGTCACATTTGTCATTCTGGCATCTTTCATTGAAAAATCCCAGATGTCGCCGGCGATTGTGAAGACGCTCCTGTAGGGCTTATTGACCAAATACTTGGAGGCAGATTCGCCCTTCGGCTTGAGATAGACTGAGACGGCATTCCAGCCGGCAGTCACATTGATCCGCTGGACCTGGCCAGGTATTAACACATACTCAACCAGGAAGCTTCTCTGTTCATCGAGCTTCGGCCTGATGACGGGCCACATAATTTTCTTCTTATCGCCAATGATAAATTCATCATGCCAGACAGACAGCCCGTTCTCCTTCACAACGATCTTATCTGCATCTTTGTCAAGCATCACCTCAGCGATTATTGCGGGAGGAGCATTGAGGTCAAGAGATCCGCTGCTGCTATCTGTCTCTATCCAGTAAATCCAGTCGGTTGCGCTCTCGTTGATAGGAGTAACAGAGGCCTTGATTGCACTCATGTTCGCCTCTGTGGCATTCGCCGGCCCTACAACTGAGATGTAGGGAAGAGATGGCTCTTTGACAAGAGTTGGCCGGAAGCTGGGATCTCCCAAAATGACGTCCATGTATGAGGTCTGATTTAGCATCTCGGAGACGGAAGTATCCCAATCAGGCAATTTCTCATCATATTCGCCGATTGCCTTGATGTTCATTGCACCCTGATATTTTAATCTGAAGAGGTTCTCAGCATCCAGCACCGCTTCGCCAACGGTTGCGTTCGTGTAGACCAGAGACTGATAAAACTTCTTGAAGAAGTCATCAGACAGGAATATCCAGGATAGAGCAGACTCTCCAACATAATTTACTGCACCAGCTCGTATAAACGACAGAGCAATAGAATCCTCCAAGTCAAGCGGAATATACATCCTGGTACCGGTGATATTCAGATAGTATCCTTTAAGGTTCGCTGTGACACAGGCGCTTGCAGTTGTTGTCTGAGGTGCCAACGTCAGGCTCTTGACATGATCTCCAGTAAGCGCGGAATCCATCATAGACCATTCCGATAACTGCCAAGCTTGCTCATTTCCATGATGGTCGAAGTTTACTATATTCTGGCCGTTATTCATCTGAGAGATGACCTGCTGGTAGGTGGCCTCTTCGTAGCGCAAGTCTTTGACCTGCAACCCAGCCTCAGCCAGGTAATCCCTGATCTTTATAGCTATGGGGGCCTGGGGGAAAGACAGGGGCGGCGAGGATATGACCAAGGCATTCTTCTTCCAGGAACCATTCAGCCGATCGTAGGCTAGAGTGCGAGCCATGAGCTGAGACGCATCGTAAACGGAAAGCCCCATGATCCGTCCAACTGCCACGTTGCTGTAATTCTCATCATTCATTGGCAACTGATAGTCTCTGAATATCTCATACTCCATTACATCCGTGACATTTTGAATCAGACCTGTGGAGATAAAAGGCATCGATCCCGGATCTCCAACTACCACCAGATAGTGAGAATTGATACTCAGATCTTCTACCTTCTGGCCTAATGTCTGCTCCAGCTTATTGGAATCGATCTGCTGCGGGTCGCATGCAGCATCAAAGAGAACCGCCTGACGGGCTGCAGCTACAACAGGCGCCACAAGAGAGAGACGCGGGACCTTGGTATGACTGAATGCAGTGATATTCAATGCAGGAATATTGGAGCGAACATCAACTGTAAAGTTCTTCGTCCTCTGAATGGTGCCGTCGCCAGCCTCAATGTTGAAGATCCATTTGCCAGGAGTCAGCATCTGTACCCTCACATCATAGAGCCTGTCCGGCGCTATATCCGTGATCATGAGGTGACCAGTTCGCCGGTCCGGACTGAAGAGGTTAAGTGTGGTGTAGCTCGCCTCTTGTCCAAGGCTCCAGGATATGTTGGTCCTGCCGGAGTATATCCAGGTAGGATATGTCAGATTGATAGCAGGACCGTCGTCCAGATTCGCAAGAGTGTGGTTATAGGAGAATCCTTCAAATGCAGCTGTAGCTCCTGTGTCCAGTCGCTCCTTCCATCCTGAATCCATTGGGTAGAGCAGCTCCACATCCACATTCAGACTGGCGGATTCACCTGGATTAAGCCGCTTTATGTTCCATCGGAGCATGGATCCGTTGAGGAAGGCATTCATGGCGTCCGATGTCAGACCGCTGAAGGGATCCGTAATATTTGCCACACCCATCTCAGCCCTGGGCCACTTAATGAGCCGGCCCATCGGGAAGATGTCCAGAAGTCGCACATCATCCAGCACCTCCTCGCCAGTATTGCTGAGTGTGATGTTGAGCCTTACAATTTGACCCAACTCCTCAGCAGGTACCTGGCTTGGGCTTATTTCGGTTTTTATCATCAGATCATCGACGAGAGTCCTCTCGACGGTAGGATTGGGCACCGGCTGGAGGAGGGAAAGATCATGGGAGTTGGTATAGACCACCATGTTTGGACTGTCGCCCCTCTTTCTCATCTGGTCGAGGAGGAACTGATTGTCACCCACCAAACAGGAGACGTTCATCTCGATCAGGCTCTGCTTCACTGCTGCCGAGACGGGACCCACTGCAACAACCTCCTTGACTCCCAGAAGCGATAATGCTTCAGTTGTCTCATTGGGCAGCACGTTGCTCACGTAGAGGAGCGGCCAATTGAGATAGGAGGCTATGGGCGCGGCACAGAGAGCGGCACTGTAGTTTTCGCCAACAATCACTGCGCCCTCTGAGCTCTTCCAATACCGGCTGATCTTTAAAGTCAGATCATAGCTATTGTTTGCGAGGAGCTTCTTATCGCTGTTCCATGAGACATCTCCAATGGCTAGCGTCTTTCCTTCGATGCGACCCAATAGCCAGCGGGCAGCTGATGAAGGCGGCTGTAGCTCCGACCAGACAGGGGTATGAACCACGTCATACTCGAAGGCGAGACCTTTTGCCCCGTATTTTATGATGTCCTCGATATATTTTACTGCGCCCTCCACATTTTGAGTGGAAAGGACATATTCAAGGTAATCATCGCCTAGCCGCACATAAACCGGCTTCTCGGAAAGCCGGCAGGCCTGACCCAGATCCGGAGCTGAGAGAGCCGATATCAATGTGAAGTCCACAACCTTTGCCATCTCAGCGAAGTTGTAGCCCTGACTTCTGTCGAATGGGCTGTCAAGAGCTATGCCGAGCTTCACAGGACCCAGACCCGATGTCAGATTCCGTACATAACCTACGATCTGCATGATCTGATCCTCCTTCCACTGCATCCAACGCTCCTGATTATATTTATTTACATTGACTTTGCTGAGGTCTATGCCGGTGTCCTTATAGAACTGCTCTTTGCAGAAATTGCAGTAGCAATAATTCTCATCCTGAAATCCGAAATTATAGAGAACAATGCCGTCTGCCTTGTAATCCTCAATGAGAGACTCCACAAGGTTGTAGAGAATTTCCCTGGCCTCAGGATTTACGGGACAAAAACGGGTAGAATTGCCGCCTATATCTGGGTTTGCCACCTGCAAAAGGCTCTTGTCAACTCCTGAAACATCTGCCACCGATTGACCGAGGCCGGCCTCGGAAAGCATAGCGTCCATTGCCTGCGGCAGATCCTGAATATCATTCGTCACTCCTGGCTCGGCAACAACTGGAATCTCAAGGGTAGCGGTAATGTAAGCCTTCAGGCCATCTTTATGAGCTGCCTCTACCAGATCCTTTACCTGATCGCCTGTTCCATGAATGGTGATAGCGCTGATGTTTGCGGTCTTAAATGTGCTCAGAATGGCAGAGGCACCATACCTCTGCAGATCGCTCTCTTCCACCCAGCCGTTTCTCTCTCCGGCCTGAACCGCTTTGGGAAGGACCAACAGGGGCAACGTTTTGGTATTATTGCCCTCAGACCAGATGGCAAGAGGTGTAGCGGCAACTGCTGCATGCCAATCATCTGCTCCTACCAGTATCACGTCCTCGATCTCGCCCTTGACTCCCCTTTCCAAAGGGGAATCCTCTGCGATGCATTGAACGATACAAGACATGATTGCTATAGATAGTAGTAGATATTGCAGCTTCATGCGTTCACCTTTTCCGTCTTTATGCCTGCATCTGTTAGCGGCTTGGTGTACTTTAAGTCGATATCTCCCACATAAAAAGCGCTTGTGAGTGATACATTGCGTTTGGTCATCTCTTTAATGGCTTCCTTTGCGTTCTCAGTCACATCACCCTGACAAACCACTATTGGCACGCCGGATACCTTGGCCAGTTGATAGGCCCGGAATATGTCGGCAGACTTTGGTCCCGATAAGACCACATCTACGGTTCCATTGACATAGACCTCTCTGATATACTGCCAGCACTCATCGTAAAGGTTGCCTGTGCCGATGCGCTTGATATGAGTGCCATCCAGCAACTTTTCAGCATCATCAGAGACTATGGAGTCGTTGCCCAGTATAACAACCTCAGAATAACCCTGAAGCTTTTCCAGGTCTTTTTCACGGATTTCGCCTGGTGGAGTGGTGATGACATCAAAGTCGGCGGTGCCATTACCCATGAAGCTTACCGAGGCTATGGTGCTGTAAGTGAAGTCGTCACCAGTGAGCACTGCCAATCCCGTTGGCTGGACCACATTGACGGAAGCCATCTCCTCAGGCATGGGAATTCCCTGGGAGTCCATGAGACGGAAGACAACAGGATATTCGCCGCTCTCTGAAGCGAGCATTGTGAAGTTGGCCACACCGGGATTTAGTGGGCTGACATCTACCGTCTGAGCCAGAGGGATTACCATGAGCTCAGGAGGAGTTATGATTCCTACCATTACCGTCTCCTTGACGTCCAGCATGATATTGAAGGAGCCTTCGTAGGTCTTATTGACTACCATATTATCCGGAACCTTGATATCCACATTGTAACCCCGGACCGCAACAGCAAAATCAACTATTGCCTCTACAGATGAATTCTTGGACTGGTTGCCAAGAGACGTGGCCGTGATGGTCATGTTCTCCTTTCGTCCAGGCCTCGTGGTCTGAATCTGCAGCTGCATGGTGTGAGTTGTGCCGGGGTCGAGTGGCAGGTCGTAGGGCAGATCAATGGTCTTTTCTCCGTCGATCAGGTCTACGCTCCATCCCTCAGGAACCTGCAAGGTGTCGATGGATGCGACATCCCGAAATGCCCCAAGGTTCTTGATTGCCAGATCGAACTGAGCAATATCCTCTGCGTTGGCAGATAGTTCGCCTGACTTGGCATCGTCTATGGTCATGCCAATGCCGTAGCTCTCCTGAGCGATGACTTCTATCACGAAATCGATTCTGATGGGAAGCGATGGCGGAGCGCTGTCCAGCAAATATAAAAATCCAGTGTAAGTTCCTGGTTGCGTCTCAGGAGGCAGAGCGAAGTAGATCTTGATCTCTGCGCTATCCTGAGGCAATAGCGGTTTTTCCTCAGGCATATCTTCTGGCATATCCATGAATATGTAGTCCTTGGCTGTCCCACTCATCTGAGTCTTGGAGATCTTGAAGATGGTTGCGTCCCCAATGTTAGTTACCTTTAGAACTCTCTCCTCGAGGTCACCGGGATGGAGCACCACATCAAACCGTTCCTTGTCTGGCGCCAACTGGGCGGAGCTGGCAGCCATCAACATGAACAGAATAACTATCAAGTTTATTGGCTTCATCAAACACCACACGATTTCATACTCTGGATTTTTCTACAGTTGTTATCCCACTACGTTACCCGTTTGTGACTTCCTCCCATGCCCCTGAAGTGGCAGGGCTTCCTACGTCATCGATCTAACTTGCTTTGATGATTTGCACAAAGTAGGGGTCGGATCTTGATAGGCTCTCCCCCTCAGTCCGAGGGTGCGAATGTTCAAGCTGGCATTGATGTCTCGATCCATCTCTAGCCCACAGTTGGGGCAAAGATGGGTTCGGTCTGCCAGTGTCTTAGGGACCATTATACCACACTGGGAGCATTTCTGAGATGTGTATCTCGCGTCTACCAGTTCAACCATTTTGCCAGCCTTTGCAGCTTTGC
>JAJRAX010000135.1 GCA_028679775.1 Methanothrix sp.
CTACGTCAAGGTCTTTTGCCTCTACAATCAGGCATTGCTCCAGGGAATCTATCTCAGAGTAGCGGGTGGAGAAAGCCTCCACCAGCGCAAGGGCCTCGCTCTTTGGCAGAGTCTCGTGCTCCCCGGACAGCTCAAAGGCGTAAGTCTTCGTCATCCTTCAGGCCAGGTAGCTGTTCACATCCCTGTAATTGAACTTCTTGGCAGCCATGACGTTCTCCAGGAAATTGAAGATGGATCTCCTCACATCATCGGATAGAAGCGGGTACCAGGTTGGGCTGGCTACAACGACCGCCCGGAAGGCAAAGAACGGAGCTATGACCTCCAGAAGCTCATCGTCGCCTGTCTTCTCAATGTAGTTCTCGAAGAACAGCTCGAAGAGGTCTTTCAGGTCTCCTGTCAGCCGCAGGCTCTTTTGGACTGAGTAGAATATGTAGTTCATGGCAAGAGCAGTGATATCGTCTGCAGCTTCCCCCCACTCACCTCGGCTTCTGTCAAGGACTGAGAAGTCTGTGCCTTCCCGGAACATTATGTTCCAGGGGTGGAAGTCACCATGCACCTGGCAGAGGCGGTGGGTTTTGTTCCTCAGCAGCCAGCGCCACTCCACACAGACCTTCTCGATCTCCTGCAGCTCGTCTGGGTCCAGGAAGCTCGGTTTGTCCGGATAGTCGTCGAGGATGCCGAAGATGCACTCGCCGTCACCAACCGTCTCCCTGATTTTGCGCAGGTAGAGGGGCGAGCGGTCATCCTTCTTGGCATGAATCTCAGCCAGGTAATTCGAGAGCGCTATGACTCGGTCATGATCTAGATCAGTTGCCCCAATTTCTTTAACCCGCTATAGATCGAAGAAGTACTCTTTTCCATAGATCTTCTCAATTAGCAGGAAGTATTCTCGGGAGTCTCCTGCACTGACCAGCTTTCCTTTTTCTGTGAAGTAGCCAACATCCATGGACGGGACGTGTTTGGGAAGATTGTTGAATGTTGAATTCTGCCAGATCATAATCTTCGCCCTGTCGGAAAAGTGATCGTGGCCGAATCCGTATTGCACCCTCATGGAGGAGAGAACTGCCGAGCCTTTCTTTCCCTTGATCTCGTACTCCACCAAAAGAGGCGATCCATATCCAAATCCCTTCACGTCCTCTGTAGTGGCTATGGTCTCACCCATCTTGCGAGTGCTGGTTATGGTTAGATCTCGCCCGTAAAGGCTTCTCAGATACGCTTCCAGGTTAGCTTTTTTCAGATCCACGGTAGGACACCCCAGTAAATCTCATCGAGTTTGTTTCCTTAAGTTCCCATCTGCCAGCTATGCAGGTACTTGTCCTGCTCTGCGGTGAGCTTTTCAGTCTCCAGGCCCATAGATGCCAGCTTCAGCTCTGCCACCCGTCGATCGATCTCCACCGGGACCGCATAGACCTTCTTGTCGAGGCTTCGCCCGTGCTCCACAATGTAGCGCACTGCCAGAGCCTGATTGGCAAAGGACATGTCCATGACCTCTGGTGGGTGGCCGTAGGCGGCAGCCAGGTTGATCAGCCGGCCTTCTGCGAGCAAGTACAGCCGGCGGCCGTCTTTGAGCTTGTATTCTGTGACGTTGTTCTGGACCTCGGACTTCCGAGCTGCCAGCTTCTCAAGGGCGGGGATGTCTATCTCCACATTGAAGTGCCCGCTGTTGGCGAGGACCGCCTGGTCTTTCATCTGCTTGAAGTGCTCCTCGCGAACGACGTTTATGTCTCCAGTAAGTGTGACGAAGAGATCTCCAAGTGGCGCGGCTTTATGCATGGGGAGCACCCTGTAGCCGTCCATGGCGGCCTCCAGGGCCTTTCTTGGCTCGACCTCAACCACAATTACGTTGGCTCCGAGGCCTCGTGCGCGCATTGCAAATCCCCTGCCACACCAGCCGTAGCCGGCCACCACTACGGTCTTGCCTGCGAACAGAAAGTTCGTCGCCTGCATGATTCCGTGCAGAGTGCTCTGGCCGGTGCCGTAGCGGTTGTCGAACATCATCTTGGTCTCTGCATCGTTAACTGCAATTACCGGATAGAGTAGGGCCTTGTCGTCAGCCATTGCCCGCAGACGGACGACTCCGGTGGTGGTCTCCTCGCAGCCGCCGAACATTTGTTGGGCAAGCTCAGGCTGCTCCTTATGGATGATGGCGATGGTGTCTGCACCGTCGTCTAGGCTCACATTTGGCTTGAGGTCTAATGCCATCTTGATGCAATCGTAGTACTCCTTCTCGTTCTCGCCACGGAAGGCGTAGACGTGAAGGCCCCGATCAGCAAGTGCCGCTGCAACCTCATCCTGAGTGGAGAGTGGGTTGGAGCCGGTGACCGCGACCTCCGCGCCGCCGGCGACAAGGGTGGTGATAAGGTTCGCGGTTTCTACAGTCACATGCAGGCAGGCCACAATGCGCGCGCCCTTCAGAGGTTTTTCCTTCTCGAACTCCTGCTTGATCTTCTCCAAAACAGGCATATGTCTTCTAGCCCATTCGATGCGCTTCTCTCCTGCCTCAGCAAGACCCGGGTCCTTGACTACGCTCTTATGCAAACCGAATCACCTTGAAATTTCTTAGTTGACCTGAAAGATGAAGCCATTTGCAGATACTTAAACCCAACCCCAATTCGGAGTCGTTAGAAAAGGATGGCTTGGGTGGGAGCCATCATATTACTATCGTTTTGCTTATCAATCTCTGTTCTGAGGCTCTCACGGCCTACTGCTTTCTTTCGAGCTGCTCTAAGTCCTTGTTATCGAGCAGGACATTGGCCATGCAGTCCAACAGATGCATAGAGCCCTCGTATCCGAGGAGCAATTGATGAGACGCACCATAGCGATCATGATTGGGCAGACCTACTCGCAGGAGCGGCACCTTTTCTCTCTTGGCAATACCTCTTCCTGTGAAGGGTCCCACCATCATCTCAATATCCCGGCTCGATACCTCCTCTGCAATCTGGGAAAAGTCTGCTCCTATCATGACTTTGCATCCTGGTGCAATCTTGGCGGCACTTTCGGCAAACGCAGGATTGACGGCTCCGGTGGCAACTATCTGCGGCTTCATGCCAATCTCGCTCATAAACCGGGTGATCCCCAAAACCATCTCAGTGTCTCCGTAAACTGCCGTCTTGATATCTGCCAGAAGCTTGTGAGCATCTATCATGGTATCCAGCAATCGTCCTCTTTCCTGTTCATATATCTCAGGCATGGCCAGGCCGCTGTGCTCCTCAAGACTTGCAGCCAGGGAATCTGTGAAATCCAGGCTGATTGGAAGAGGAAGTGCTGTATGTTTAACGCCAAACTCCCTTTCCAGATAGTCACCAGCACCCGGCTCCTGAACCGATCCGCCGATTGTCAGCGTAGCCATTGAGTTGGCTGAATCCCGGATATCATCGACTGGAGTTCCGCCCTTGGGAATGGCTGACAGATCCCTGCCTAACGGCGCATCCAATGTCTCGGATATGTCCGGCATAAGAATATACCTCAGGCCCCAGTCGTCCAGCAGTTGCCGCAGAAAACGAACATCCGCAGGCGAGACAATGGAGCCCACCAGGATATTGATCCGTCCGTTGGGCTTGGTCTTCCTGGCCATATTCTGGACCAGGCCCTTCAAAGCCACCCGGTATCCAACTTCATGAGATGCAGCGTAACTCGGAGTCGAGACCGAAATTATGCTCACACCTCTGGCAGAAGGCTCCTGCATCTGGAATTCTCTGACTATCTGGGGCACATCATCGCCAATGGTCTCGGCCAGGCATGTTGTGGCAATGCCTATCACCTTGGGGTGGTAGCCTTTTATCACATTCTTAAGCCCTTGCTTGAGATTTTCTGCTCCCCCGTAGACCGCTCCCTTCTCGCTC
>JAJRAX010000136.1 GCA_028679775.1 Methanothrix sp.
ATGATTGATAATGATTCATTAATGGATGAACATCATCAACATATCTGCAATAAACAAAGCTTTAAAATATATCTAACCCATTTTGGAAGATTTTTTGTGCATGCATGCGTGCCAAAAAAAGGCTTTAGAAATAGATAAAAATCACGTGCTGGTGTCTCCCGTATATCCCAGCTTCTTCGCCTTTTCAAAGGCGTAACTTGCCTCCGTGCTGCGGTCGGACAGCTTGAGGGCTTTGGCTTTGTTGACCCAGGCCTCCATGCAGTCTGGATCTATCTGGATGGCCCGATCAAAGCTCTTCAGGGCTTCAGTCAGGTCTTCGTATCCGAGCACCTGAGCTATCCCCCGGTTGTTCCAGGGCTCCAGATAATTGGGATCAATCTCAATGGCCTTATCATAGGCTGCTATCGCATCGCTGAACTGCTCCTTCTTGACCAAAGACAGGCCCAGCCGATTCCAGCACTCAGTACAATTAGGATGCTTATCTACCGTCATTTTCAGAACGGCTATGGCCTCTGTGTAGTTGCTCATCTCCTGAAAGGCCAGAGCCTTGTTGTACCAGTATCCCATCTCCTCTGAGTCAAGCTCTATTGCCTTATCAAACAGCCTTATGGATGAATTATATTCTTTTATCATAGCATAGGATAATGCCTGGCCGTTGTACGCTTCAGCGTTCGAGGGATCTATCTCGATGCTCTTGTTGTAGGCCGCAATTGAGTCGTAATATCTGCCAGCCAGCCGCAAAGCGAGAGCATCATTATTCCAGTCGCCGACCTGCATCGGGCCAATCTCCGCGGCCCTTGAGAATGCATCACTGGACTCAAAATATCTGCCCAGGTAGAGAAGAGCCTCAGCCTTCCCGATCCATGCAGGAGCATTTATTGGATTCAGATCGAGAACTCTGTCATAAGCATCCAGGGCCTCGCTGTAATTTCCGACGCCGTAAAACGCCCCGCCCAAGTTGAACCAGGCATCTTCGTTATCCTCGTCAATCTCCACAGTCCTCTTTAGCGCTTCAATAGACTCATTTGCCCTGCCCATATCGGACAGCAGCAACGCTCTATTATACCAGGCAAGGGAAAGCTCGTCATCTCTTGAAATGGCATTGTCCAAGGCAGAGAGCGATTCATTAAACCTTCCAAGATAGGCCAGAGCCAACCCTTTGCTGTACCAGAATATTGCGCCTTTAGGGTCCAGCCTGATGGCCTCGTCAAAGGATGCAATCGACTCATTGTATTCTCCCAGGTTAGCGAGAGCAATCCCTTTGCCAAACCATGCATCGGCCTGATCTGGGTCCAGCCGGATGGACTCATTGTAAGAATAATAAGCTTCCGAATGTATTTCCAGGCGACTGTAAACCTGACCCTGCTTCATCCAGACTGAGGCATTGGTGCCATCTAACTGGATCGATTTGTTATAGCAATCCAGAGCAATATCAAAGGATTCCTTCTGCAGGAATTCGTCGCCTTTCTCCTGCCAATACTCTGCAGTGTATTCTTTTGCGGTTGAATTGACTAGACCCGATACCAGGACTAATAAAATGATGATGTATCTGGCTTTGATATGCATCCCTCGGTGGTTCCTTTCCAATTAAGAGATAATGATTAGAGCTCATTTCCCAGCGACGTCGTCGTCAGCTTGACATGCTTTACGCCCTTCAGGGTCATCATCCTCTCAGCCGCTTTCCTAACATCCTGACCATCTCCATTCAGCACCACGACCATCAGACAAATGTCTCGATCCAGGTGAACATGAAGGCTGGACTGGACTATGCTACCGAACTCATGCTGGATATGAGTGAGGCTATCCTCAAGTCCCCTCTGAGAATGATCATATACAATTGTGATCACGCCCACCCTTTTGCCATCTACATCGCTCATCCATTCATAATTGACGATGTAGCTTCTAATCGCATCCCGGATCCCTTCTGAGCGGGACGAATAACCGCGATTCAGAATGATCTCATCGAACCTATTCAGAAGGTTCTCTGGCAATGATACGCCAATCCTCATCAGATCTTGGTCCATATATTATCGCATGCTTTAATAAATATTACTTAGTAATAAGACTATTGGATGCATCTAAGAATCGATGAGTTGCATCTAAAATTTGAATGCCACCTATCAGAATAATTAGCATATCCTATAACTCATTGTGATATCAGTAATTTGGGCACAAATTTCTTATAATAAATCTGGATATTGGTAGCAAAAAGGTTGGAGATTTATGAAACGCGCTTTTCATGTGTTCGCATCTGCGCTGCTCCTTTCCATCCTGGTATCTTGCATAGCAGTCCAGGGTGGAGAAGATGCAGGCACTGCGGTTTTAAAAATCGGCACGCCAAACGTGATCAAGTCTGCGAGCATACTCGGAGACACCAACATGGGAGTATTTGCCCATCTCTCAAATCCCACTCTCACGAAAATGGCAGCAAACGGATCGATAGTCGGCCTGACTGCCAAGAGCTATGATGTCTCGGAGGATGGAAAGTCCTGGAAATTTGACGTCAACGACGACCTCTACTGGAGCGACGGAGAGAAGTTCACGCCTGAAGATGTAAAATTCACCTTCGACTATCTAGCGGAGAACTATCCGGCTGCCGGCTGGATCAAGAACACTGTAGACAGCATCGCAGTCGAGGACGATGCGGTTGTCTTCAATCTGAATAAACCATACTCCCGGCTGAACCTGGAGTTCGCCACATATCCAATCCTGCCCAAGCACATCTGGGAGACTGTGGACAAGCCGATGGAGTACACCAATGAGGGAGAGATCGTAGGATTCGGTCCATTTTTCATCGCCAAGACGGACCTCTCTTCCGGAGTGATCTACTTCGAAAAGAATCCCTACTGGAAAGGCGCCGCACCAAAATTCGGCTCCCTGGAGATTCACACCTTCGCCAATGCGGATGTCCTGGCTCTTGCCCTGGAGAAGGGCGAGGTTGACGCCTACTACAAGTATGCAGGAACATATCCCTATGAGAGCATGCAAAATCTCAAAGACACCGGGGACTTCGATTTCGTCGAGACGAACAACATCGGCCTCGTATTCCTGGCCATGAACCTGCAAAAGGAGCCGATGTCCGATAAGAGCTTCAGAGAGGCGGTCTCCTATGCCATAAATTATGACGAGATTCTCAATATCGATGCTCTGGGATACGGCCAGACTCCCAACGCAGGATTTGTGCCCTCAAGCATGAACAACTTCAAGGAGACATCCAAACTTGAGTACAACATCGACGAGGCCAAGAGCATCCTGAAGAGAGCTGGATACAACGACACCAATTCCAACGGAATCCTGGAGAACAAAGAGGGCAAAGATATCAAACTGACATTCCTCACAAGAAGCGCTTACCAGCGAACCACTGAGCTGATGGCGGAATACCTGAAGGCCTTGGGGATAGACAGCGAGCTGAAGACAGTGGATTCGAGCACCTGGATCAAAGAGAAAGATGCCGGTGAGTACGATCTGACGGTAACCAGGTCCACGCCCTGGGGAATGCTCATGCACGCCAGCTGGGGAACGGGTTACTTCGACTCCCGCCGCACAGGCGAAGGCGTATTCCATGTGCTTGACGATCCAGTCTTCCTCAATCTCTGCGACGACATCCTCAAGGCTACAAACGAGAATCAGCTACAGGATTATGCCTACCAGCTTCAGGACTACTATGCAGAGAACCTGCCGGCAGTAGCTCTGTACTGGAACCTGGTGGAGACGCCCTACAACCGGGCCTGGAAGGGCTGGTACTCAGATCCGCTCTATGGAATATTTAATGTGGACAATTTCCTCTCTGTGGAGAAGAGCCAATGAGCCAGTGGACGGATCAATGGAGGGATTTCGTAAGGAAAACAAGCTACAAGAATAGCCTAGCAGAAAAAAAGATGTCCAACGACCAGTTCTGGAGGAGTTACGGGATTTATGACCAGGCACTCATGCATTCGGGCTACCCGGGAGAGGCCCTGGCCAAAATCTCCTCATTTATCGCCCCAAAGACGACGTTGTTGGACATAGGAGCGGGGACCGGCGCTTTTGCCATCCCCCTCTCAAAGATCACATCCAAAACCATAGCCATCGATCCATCCCAATACCAATTGCAGATATTGCTAGAGAAAGCCGAAAAGCAGAGTTTGACAAACATAACCACCATCGAAAAGGAATGGAAAGATGTGGAGACAAAAGAGATCGGGTCCAATGTCGATTACTCGCTGGCTGCCTACAGCCTCTTCGATGAGGATATCGAGGGATTCCTGTCCAAGATGATAGACATCACCCAACGGGGGATATTCATCGTCTTCCGGGCGAATGGGAGCGATACCCTAAACGAATTTGCCTTTGGCCCAAGGCCCTATGCTGACTACATCTGCCTTGCGCAAATCCTGAAAGATATGGGCCACCGGTTTGATGAGATGCTATTTACAAGAAATTATTCTATGCCGATCGACCTGGTATTTCAGCAGTACCGCTTCTGCAGCAAAAGCAAAGAGGAGTTGCTCGGCCACCTGAGCCGAGAGGGCAGACTGCTGGATAGGGACGACGGCAAATGGGCGAAATTCCAGGCAACTGATGCCCTGCTCTACACGATTCGCTAAGCCGCATGATTCGCTAAAAACGGTGTCTTTCAGATGTCTCTTACGGCAAAAAGAGCCAGCAGATACGTGGTAGCTTTATTCATCATCATATCCATGAACTTCGTAATCCCCAGAGCCATGCCAGGTGATGAGCTCACCAACCTTCTCGGAGAGGATGTAACCATTACGGACAGCACCATTGTGGAGCTGCGCCATGAGATGGGCCTGGACCGGACCTGGACCGAGCAGTACCTGGATTACTGGTGGAAAATCCTTCATCTGGACCTGGGCTACTCATTTCACCTGCACTCGGAGGTCTCCAGGATCATAGTC
>JAJRAX010000137.1 GCA_028679775.1 Methanothrix sp.
AAAGCACCTCCATCCATGGATATACTTGCTGATGTCGGAGGAAGACCTGGCCTGGACTGCAATGGCTTTTGCAGCTACTGCTATTTTAGAGGAGTGAAAAGCGTCCCGCCCTTCGGCTGCAAGTTCTGTATGCCCTTCAAAAAGGGCTGCGACTACTGCTCACGGGCGATTGTGGAGGGCTACCCAGGCTTCAAGCCAATGGACGCCGTCATCTTCGATGTGGCAGGAAAATGCATGGGCGAGATCCCGGATAAGGTCACCATCAGCGGCGGAGGGGACCTGAGCTGCTACCCTGACCTCCTGCCCCTCACCGAGACCCTCTCGCAGGGCATGGTGCCGATAGCTTTAGGCTACACATCAGGAAAAGGCTTCAAGAAGGCTGATGATGCCGCAGCCCTGATCGATGCAGGCGTCACCGAGGTCTCTTTTACTGTATTCTCTACAAGGCCCGAACTGCGCAGAAAATACATGAACGACAGGAACGCGGAGATCGCATTATCCAACCTTGAGATCTTCTGCAAGAGCTGCCAGGTTTACTGCGCCGTCGTGCTGCTCCCCGGCATCAACGATGGAGCAGAGCTTGAGAAGACATGCAGCGACCTCGAGGATATGGGGGCCAAAGGCCTCATTCTGATGAGGTTTGCCAACGCCCGTGATCAGGGCCTGATCCTCAACAATGCCCCCATCATCGAGGGCATAACTCCTCACAGCATCGAGGAGTTCCGAGACATAGTCACCGATACAGCAAAGAGTCATAGGCTGCGGATCACGGGAACGCCTCTTTGGGACCCGGTCACAAAGGCGCCCTTCGCGCTCGCCAGCCATCCGGAAAAGGTCTCCACTCTGCCTTCCATTCGCAGGAGCGCAACCATCATCACCAGCAGAGTGGCCGAGCCGCTGCTTTCTGCCATATTCAAGCAAATGGGCGAAAAAGTCAATGTGATGTCTCTTCAAAAGGACGTAGGCTGCCTGATAACAATCGATGACTTCATGGATCTGGATCTGAGCCAGGTCAAGGGCACAGTCATCATTCCTGGCCGGACTCTAGCCCACGAAAAAGAGATCAAAAAGGCTCTTTCTCGCGACGGACAGAACAGAATCGTGGCGCGGGGCCCGGACAGGCTTACCGTAGACGGCGAGATGAGCATCTCCATGAGCGAGGAGGAGGTCATTGATCTGGAGATGGAGGCTTTTGGAGAGCTGATCGAGGCCATCAATGCTCTTGGGATCTAGCGGGAGAGTCTTCGTGGCAGGCCTGGCAGCATGACAGGAGAGCTGATTTCAGCTCATCCATCTCTCATTTTTCGTCATCTTTCCGGGCTACAATTATGATGGAGTAAGAGCCGTCCACGTCCTCCACAGTTGGGTAAGCCGCAACATAAGAGAGCCATCGAATCATCTTCGGTGAATGCATGGCCGGCTCGTCGCCGAGCCTTCCCGTCAGTCTTTTGGCATTGACCAGCTGCTGCTCTCTTCTGAATAATGCTTTTGACCATGACTGGCCCAGCCGGTAGATAACCTTCATATCGTTCTGCTGGACCAGCCTGGAGAGAGATCCGAAATTAAACCACTGTTTATGAGACTTATTTCTCGGCAGCCCTGAGCTGTCGCCCGACTCCGAGAGGACGTTAGGGACCGAGCAGATGAAAAAGCCGCCCGGTTGGAGTATTTTCGAGAACTGGGATACGGCCCGAAATGGATCAAGCAGATGCTCGATGGTCTCGAAGCTGACCACAGCGGCAGCGCTGCCTATGTGAATCTCAGGGCACAGATCCTCTTCGTCCAGGTTCTTGCAGAGAAAATGCAGTTTATCTGTCTGAAAGTACTGCCGGGCCGCTTCCACCAGGGCTGGGCAGCCATCGACCCCAATCACCTTTTCGGCTACGTCTGCCAGCTCCGCGGATCCGTACCCCCTGCCTGAGGATATATCGGCCACCAGACCGGGCCTGAGGGGTCTGAGAAAATCGGTGGCAAAGAGGTATCTTCCCAGGTACTCGGCCTTTCGCCAGACGTTTCTGTCTGCCGCATCGAAGGGATCTATTTGATCCGGGCCGCTTCCGCCGTATGCTAAATATGATGACATCTCTGATGAACAATTGAATGCTAACTATTTATGCATTGAGATTGCAGACATGGGTCTCATGAAAGTATTGGCAATTAACGGCAGCCCTCACAAGGATGAGGGAAATACTGCAATGATTCTTGGACCTTTTCTTGAGGGCATGAAGGAAGAGGGCTGTGATGTAGAGGTCCTTTTCGTCAAAGATCTCGATATAAAGCCGTGCAATGCAGACATGAGCTGCTGGTTTGCAAATCCCGGCACATGCTATCAGTTGGATGATATGCAGATGGTCCTGCCAAAGATCAAAGAGGCAGATGTCATAGTTTGGGCGAGTCCCGTCTACTACTCTGGCATGACAGGCCCCCTCAAAATTCTGATGGACAGGCAGGTGCCGTTGTCCATGCTTCGAAATAGAGCCAAGAAGCAGAAGATGGTTCTCGTCTCAACCTGTAGCGCCTGGGAGCTTTCCATGTTCGATCCCCTGATTGTCCAGATGAAAGCCCTCTACGGGAATCCGGAAGAAGGCTACGAGTTTGCCGGAGCCTTGCTCCGTCCAATGGCCGATAGCATGAGGGAGATGATCAAGGCCGGTGAGACTGCAATGGTTGACCGCGTCTTTCTGGCGGCGAAGAAGGCTGGCAGCCAGCTGGCCAAAGAGGGCAGGATCTCTGAGGAGGTCAGCCAGCAGGTAAGTCGAGAGCTGATGCCCCGCGATGCATATTACAAGGCAATGGAGCTGGCACTTGATCAGATGAAAAAGGCTGTAGGAAAAAGCCCTTAGTATGTTGCTTCTCGGCGCAGATGAGGCTGGAAAGGGCCCGGTCATTGGTTCGATGTTTGTGGCCGGGCTGGTGATCGATGAGGAGAGGCTCTTTGACCTGGCGGGCTTCGGAGTCAAGGACTCCAAGCTCCTCTCTCCTGCGAGAAGAGAGGTGCTGGCCAAAAAGATAGCAGGCATTGCCACGGACCAGTTTATTCTGGAGGTCAAGCCCCAGATGATCGATGAGCTGCGAGAGGTCATGACCATGAACGAGATCATGGTTAGAAGCTTCTCTACAGTCGTCGCAAAGCTTCATGCCGACAGGGCAATGCTTGATGCTGCGGACGTGAATGCACAGAGGTTTGCCAATCGTGTGAAGGCCGCCAGCAAGACTGAAATGCTGGTCCAGGCTGAGCACAAAGCAGATTTGCATCATCAGGTCGTCTCCGCAGCCTCGATTCTGGCCAAGGTGCGGCGGGATGCCTCCATGCGTGAGCTGGAGGAGGTCATGCACTGCAAGATCGGCAGCGGCTATCCTCACGATCAGGATACATTGAACTTTCTAAGCCAATGGGTGAAGGAGAACCGGGATCTTCCCCTCTGCGCCAGGCATAGCTGGAAGACGGCCCAGCGTATAAAAGCTAGTTTTATATAGGCTGCCTGAAACTAGAAGGCGCAATAGAAGAAGGGATCTCATGGATATAGAGGATACTTTGCTCATGATTCCGGGACCCGTAAAGGTCGCGCCTCGCGTTCTGCGCGCCCTGTCGCGTCCCATGATCAGCCACCGAAGCGGCGACTTCAGCGCAATTTACAGCGATTGTTTGGGGCTGCTCAAGCAGTTCTTCGAGACCAAGAACGATATAGTAGTGATGACCGGCAGCGGCACTGTTGGCATGGATGCGGCTGTATCCGGGCTCATAGGCCGTGACGACAAGATTGTGACCATATCCAACGGCAAGTTCGGCGAGAGGTTCACTGAAATCGGCGAGAGATATGGCAAAGCAATTCCAGTGAAGTTCGAGTGGGGCACACCCTTCGACCTGGACCGCGTTGAGGCTGCTCTAGAAGAGGGCGCTAAGGCCGTGGCAATGGTTCACAACGAGACCTCAGTCGGCCTCACAAATCCTGCAAAGGAAGTGGGCAAGCTCGCCAGGAAACACGATGCGGTCTTCATCGTAGACGGCATATCCTCGATAGGCGGAAACGAGTTTTTGACAGATGAGTGGGGCATAGACATCGCCATCACGGGCTCGCAGAAGGCTCTAGCAATTCCGCCCGGCCTCGCAGTGGTCTCCACATCGCTGAGAGCCGAAGAACGCCTATTGCCGAAGAGCGGCAGCTACTATGCCGACCTGAAGGCTCACCTAAAGAGCATGAGAAAGAGCCAGCCACAGACGCCCTTCACTCCCGCGGTGTCTTTATTCTTTGCAATGCAGGAGTCGCTTCACATGGCAGAAGATGATGGTTTTGCAGCCAGAAGATCAAAGACTGCCAGGCAGGCTGAGTCTGTCCGCGCTGCTGCCAAGGCTCTTGGCATCGAGCTGTTCCCGCGCGTCAACGAGCACTCCCACTACTCAAACACTGTGACCGCCATGAAGATACCGGCGGGCGTCACAGACGATCAGCTTCGAGGCGGCATGAAGAAGCAGGGCGTGATCGTCTCCGGCGGACAGGATGCGATCAAGGGCAAGATCTTTAGGATCGGAACTATGGGAGTATGCTCGACTGGCGACATTCTCCGGACAATCCAGACGCTCGAGCTAATCTTGGCCAAGCAGGGCAAGATCGCCTCCTGCGGCGCGGGAGTCGAGGCTGCAAGCCATGTGCTGGGGATTTAACTTTTTTTTGTTCTATTAATTTAAATATTTTCTATAATTTTTTCAGAATTCTCGTGATCTTCATGAGAATTTGAGCAGCAAGATCAGGCAAAAAGCCTTTATAATTGTGACCGGTGTAGAGTACATTCGGTATTTAATGGGGGTTAAGGCTTTTGAGCAGAATTATAGCAGACATGATCGATAATGTATCGGAATTATGTCCATCATTATTTAAGAGTTCCAAAAGAAATGGTTCTCGTCTCGCGTTATTCCTATTATTCATATCCACAATTTCTGCTCTGGCCCTTGCCCCGACATGTGCAGCCCAGAGTGGATATGAGATCAGAAATGCTATTGTAAGTCCGGAGTACGGCAATGAGGATTTCAGCTATTCGGCTGAGGTATGGATGAGCGACCAGGCAGCCGGCGAGGTTGGCGCTCTTGCAGTAACCCAATTCAGTTTAAAGCTGAACATTTACAACGACGGCAAGCTCGTCCATTCTGATTCCTCAGATCAGAGGGGAATGGCAAAGAGCACTTTTCTCTTCGGCCCCTACAATTTTAAAAATAGGTTCGGCATATCTGAGACCGAAAATGCAACATTTGAGTTCGTTTTCTATGCAGCAGGCTCGCAGGTTGCAAAGACAAAGAGACTGCTGGGCCCAATTGTCAAGCCCCCAAATCTGACGGGCACTCCGTTGTTTGATAGAACTCCTTATTTCTTCCAGGGCCTCTCCGTCTCAGCAGGCTTTCGAGATATGAACGGCCTTGACCCCAAGCCGACCTGCCACCTTGTGATCTCGGGCCCGCTTGGAACCGGCGAAAAGAGAACCTGGGAAACGGCAGATGTCACCTGCCGCTCCTCAGGCAATAGCGCCTACACCTGCACACTCAATGAAGACCTCTCCCAATACAGAGACGGCGGAAACTTCAGCTTCAAGATTGTCTACAACAACCTCAAGGTAGAGCCCCTCAGCTTTGGCCCTTACAATATCACCCTTCGGCCTTATACTCCTGCGGCTGACAGCTTAAAGATAGATAAAAATCTCGATTACACCAATTTCACCATTTCTGCGACAGTAAAAGATGCCTCTGCAAAGCTGGAAGAAAGCCTTCCGCAAGGCCGGCTCATAATAAGCCGTCCTGGCAAGGCAGAAGTCGCTTATGTTTCAACCGAGCCGGAGATTCTCGGCGAGAAGGCGGTCTTCAGGTGGACGGCTGAGAACGATCCGGCCCTTTTCAATAGGAGCGATGTAGATCTGAGCAAGATTGCGCCGTTTTCTGCCAGATTGGAGTACACGAACGAAAGATGGAACTTCTCAGCCATGAGCCCGACTGCGAGCTTCAACGTCGTAGAGGAGGTTCCAAAGCTGATCAATCCATCAATTCCAGAAAACGTTTACGTCTCCTCTGGAGAGATATCCTCTCAGGAGATGGCTGTGACCGTCGCCTTTTCCAAGGGTCCGGGAGATCTCGATGTAAGGCTCGCCGGCCCCTCAATGGATTATGAGTCCACAAACGCTCCAACTCCGCTGGGCGGAAACAAGTATCAGTACCGCTGGCAGGTCGAATTCGATGACAGCCACGTCAATAACAATTACACGCTATCCATGTCCTTCGTCCATGATCAGGTTGAAGGTGGCAGATACGATTTCGATGATAGGACCATACATGTCTCCCCGGTCTCAGTCAGGTTCCTGGAGGCCAGCGTCGATTCTTCTGCCGGATGGTGGAATGACAGCTACACTTACTCGCTCAAGATGGACACCACAGTTCCAGTCAAGGTTCAACTCCAGGTCTATGACCCATGCAGCAGTGACTGGATCAAGAAGCAGACCAAGGACGTGGCTGTAGGGACTGCCACGGCCATCAACTGGACACTGGTGCCTTTTGCCTTTGAATGTCAGGAGATGGCAGGGCAGAACGCAAAGTACAGGTTCAAGGCCATCTTCGCCGGGGAAGAGATCGCATCATCCAGGGCTTATGATGGTCCGAACTTCCTCGGAGCCAAGCCTGCTCTGGTATCCATTTTGCCTGATGGCGATCCAATGGTCGTCTACGTATCAGACGAGGCAGCTTCCAGCAGCGTTTCTGCGACAGTCGAGTATGCAGCCGGACAGGGCCAGGCCACTCTTCGTCTGGCGGGGCCGGACGGGACTCTGAAGGTGGATGAGCAGAGCCGCGGAGTTGCTCTTGGCGCAAACAGGTACAGATACGACTGGAGCCTGCCCTTCAGTCTTGAGGACGCGGATAAGAGCTTCAATTTGAGCCTCACTTACCAGCACCCCACGCTTTCAAGCGAGTATCCGCTGGCCGAAAGGACTGTCGTTGTTCGGCCCATCTCAATTGAGTTTGGAGAGGAAGCTGCTTCGGTTTCGCCAGACAAGGGAAGATGGAATGATACTTTTGCCTATTCAGTGCCCGTGACATCCAGTGTGGATGCCACAGCCAAGCTGCAGGTCTACAATCCCTGTTCTCGCACATGGGCGGAGAGGGCATCTGGAAAAATCTCTGCAGGCGAGGGAATGCTCAACATGACTGCGAAGCCGTTCAAGAGCAAGTGCGCTGATTCGGAAGGAGATGAGGCCATCTATCGTTTCGTTGCCAGCTTCGAGGGTAATTCCTTCGAGTCAGAAGTTCATTACGGTCCAAGCATCAGTGGCGGAAAGCCTGAACTGATTTCAGTGGACTACGATCCGGTGTTGCATGTGTCCGTTGATTCGCCCGCTTATCAGTCTGTCAAGTCGATAGTTGACCTGCCGCAGGGACAGGATGCGATGGAGATCACCACAGTCGGTCCGAATAAGAGTCCCGTTACCGAAGAGATGAATGGTGTCTATCTGGGTGCAACTCGATACCTATACAC
>JAJRAX010000138.1 GCA_028679775.1 Methanothrix sp.
TTCTTCTCATCAATCATGGGAGTGCATTCATCGACCTTCTTCTCCCTTCTCAGCAGACCTACTGCAAAAGCCATGCAGGTAGGAACCCCGCATTTCTTGCAGTTGGTTTTGGGCAAAAGCATATAAATCTCCATGGCGCTGACCATAACGAAAACCTCAATTTGGGAAAGACTCGCTGATAAGTTGTGGCATCGATTCTATTTATTGCCTGCGCAAACCTTTTCATAGATCTTGAACCAAACGTCTTCCTCGATGCCTTTCAGGAATCCCATAGCCCTTCTGGGGCTCCTCACCATAATTCCTCTGATAATAATATACCTCATTCGGCCTCGACCCAAGGAGATCCGCTTCTCTGCGACTCAATTCCTTCAAGAGGGTGAAGCCGAGCGCTCTGCTGTCTTGAGCCGCCTGGTCAACGACCCACTCTTCTGGGTGCAGTTGCTGGCTCTCTGCTCTCTGTCAGTCGCCGCTGCAGGCCCTTACAGCACTGATGTAGCGCCTGCCAGCAGTCATCTGGTGGTGGTCCTGGACTGCTCGGCCAGCATGCAGGCCAGCTTCTCTAGGGCCCTGCAATTGATCGATCCCTACCTAGACAAATACCAAAGAGTGAGCATAGTCTTTGCAGCAAGTCGGGCCGAGGTCTCTCTCCAGGAGGGCAGCGCGGCTGAGGCGAGAGACGTCCTGCGCCAGGCCGAGCCCAAAGCCACCTCTTCCGACCTATCGAGCGGCATGACTCGCGCCAGCAACCTCCTGTCGAGTGAAGGCGGACACATGCTGGTAGTCTCGGATTTTATAAGCTGGACTGGCGACGATCCATCGTCCACCCGCAAGATACTGGAGGCGGACGGACAAGTGAGCATAGTCTTCGCCGACTCTTACCAGGGAGGCGATAACCTGGCAATGGTTGAAGCCTGGGATGTACCGGGACCGGGATACGTCAACCATACGGCCCTGGTCCATAACTACGGTTCAGCGAAGACAGTCACCATCACAATCAGCGGCCCAGGCGGCGAAGACAGCCGCACTGTGCAGGTGGACGGTGAAGATGAATATTATCTCACATTTACTGCATACCCCGGAGTCAACGAGATATCCTTGGATATCGATGATGCCGTCTCATGGGATAATCATGCCTACATCTCCGTCTCAGACACTGGCAAGAAGAGCGTTCTATACCTGGGCGAAGAGGGACCGGCCCTGGCTGCGTTGCGCTCTCTTCCAAATGTGCAGGTAAAGACCACTGGAACGCCCGAAGACAACGATCTCGTGGTTGTCGCCAAGAATGCATCCTTGAATGGCGAGCTCAATCGTTACATCGACGGAGGACGAGTGATATTCATAGCCTCCGGCCAGGAGAGCCCCGAGTTTCTGCCGGTGCAGGTGACCGGAGTTGAGGCAGGTCCAGCCATCCCCTGGGTCAGGAACGAGGGCTTTGCCAAGGGCCTGCACTTCGATGAGATCGGACTCTACCAGTTCCCCAAGGCGACATCCCGAAAGGGCTCCACCACAATGGTTGAGGCCAACGGTGCTCCCATCCTCTCCTACTGGCGTCTGGGAAAGGGACTGGTGGTGTACAGCGGCCTTGAGATGGACTCAGACTTCTATATCCGTCCTGAGTATCCCATCTTCTGGTATCAGATGATCAACTGGGTCACCGATGTTCCGGACATCTCTCAGTCAAATCGCAAGACAGGCGAGATCATTAATCTGGGTGAACCCACCCTGGTAGAGACCCCATCTACCAGCCTCACCACGAGCAGTCTGATTCTGGATGAGGTTGGAGTCTATAGTTACCAGGGACAGACAGTGGCCGCGAATATGTATGATCCCAATGAGTCATCTTTGATGAGGGACGGCGAGGTTGTTGCAGGCCAATTCACTGGCGGCAGCCGGGAGACTACAGTAGAAAAGGACCTCTCCAACTGGATTATTGCTCTCGCGACTTTCGCAGTTCTTCTGGAGCTGGTCGTCATGCGAAAGAGGAAGGAGACATGATCCAGGACCTTTACTTTGCGACACCTGAGCTGCTTTGGGCCATACCAGTTATCCTGGCAATAGGCGCGATCTTCATTAGGAGAAACGCCAAGAACAGGATTTATGCCGCCTCAAGGCTTCTCGTCTTCTGCCTGATTTTGGCTGCCGCCGCAAATCCATACTTCGTGCAGATGCATTCAGTCCAATCCGATCACCCCAGCATCACCATTCTCGACGATCGGACAGGGTCGATGGGTGTATTTGACCCAGAGGTCGCGGCCCGCGTGAACGGCTGGACTGACGCTCCTGTGAGAAGCTTCTCTGGAGATGCAACGCCTCTTGGCGACAGAATTGCGCAATATGCACTTCCCGGAAGCTCTCTTCTTTTGATCTCGGATGGCTACAGCAACAGCGGTCGATCTTTAGCTGATGCCCTCTCCCTGGCACACTCCTCCAATGTCACCACGTTTGCTCTTGCCTTAACCCCGATAAGCGATGATGCGAGCGTGGAGATATCGGGCACAAACACTGCCGTTCTCGCTGGAGACTATCCCTTCAAGGTGATTGTGCGATCGGCGAGAGGCTACCAGGGACCTATCTCGGTCTTTGCCGACGAGCAGTTGATCTACAGCGATACCATCTCGGCCAACGGCAGCACTTCAGTCAAGATCTCCCATTCATTTCTTGAGACCGGAAACCATATCCTTCGAGCTACCATTGCCACTGACTACCAGACCATAAACGACAACTATCTGAAGGCAATCTATGTCGTGCCTAAACCCGAGGTCCTGCTGGTATCAAACAGCAGTTCGCCTCTCGCTGTAGACCTCAATGATCTATACAAGCTTGACATTGCGTCCGAGCTTCCACTCGGCCTCGGCAGCTACAAAGCGATAGTACTCGATGACATTCCATACAGCTCAAATTTGGATCGGCTGGAAGACTACGTGCGCGAGGGAGGCGGCCTTGTGGTTGTGGGTGGCGAGGAGGCCTTCGAGCTAGGTGGCTATCGAGACTCACCACTTGAAAAGATCCTGCCTGTGCGTTCGGTTCCGAGTGTCTTTGAGGGAGGCAAAACCATCATCTTCGTTCTGGATATATCCCTATCGCTCCTCACAGCAAAAACCAAGGACGGCACCACTCTCCTGGACTACGAGAAGGCGTTAGCTGTTGAACTGCTCAAGTCCCCCCATTTTCAGGATTACAAGGTGGGGCTTGTAGTATTCGGCACCAAAGCCTATGATGTGCTCGATCCCATGCCCATGTCAAGAGCCAAGAGCATGCTTGGTGAGAGAATCATGGCCCTTGCGCCCACTGGCACAGAGAACAGCCATCTGGATAACGGTCTGAAGCTGGCCTGGGATATGCTAAATGCCAGCGGCGGCGAAGGTGAACTTGTTGTCCTCTCAGACGGAAACCTCAACAATTATCCTGAGGTGGTGGCGCGATCCATTGACCTGCTGGGCCAGATGAATGTGGGCACCCGTCTGATACAGGTTCAGGCATTCCCAGGGATGTCAGGAGAATTGGATTCTCTGGCGGCCAAGACCGGCTCGGACTACTCAGAATTCGTCTATCCAGACTCATTGACTACTACCATGCAGGAGGCGTCCCAGGATGCGTCATCATCTCCCGAGAGCCTTGGAGGATATGTGGCAGCAGTAGTCAATGAGAATCATTATATCACCGCCGATCTGAAACTGAACGCTACGGTCTCGGGCTATAATGATGTCACCCCAAGACCGGGCGCACAACGTCTTGTAGCTCTCGCCGACGGCAAGCCGGTCCTGACTGTCTGGCGTTATGGTCTAGGCAGGGTGGCTGCCCTCACAGTTGACGATGGCATTGCCTGGGCCGGATCTCTTTACGCGAATGACAGCTCTCAGATCATCTCGTCTACGCTGAACTGGGCGGTGGGCGACCCACGGCCCCAGGAGAATCTGGTAGAGGTGGAAGACGGATGGAAGGGCACACCCTTATCCGTTACCATTAACAGCAACGCCCGTCCGGTTTTTTCTGATGCAGATGTGGAAAAAGTTGGAGACAATAGATACACCGCCACGTTTACGCCAAACGCTACCGGCATCTATTCCATCGGCAGCTACAGCTTGGCAGTCAACTATCCTCAGGAGTATCGAGATATTGGCATCAATCCCGACCTCAGCAGCCAGATCATGTCCAACGGCGGAAAGGTTTTCAGTGAGGATGAGGCGAAGAGAAGCCTGGTAGCAGAGTCGCAGCGTGTCAGCCGGAGAACTGTGCAGGAGAGGCAATCTAGGAGAGATGTTCCATTAATGATTGCACTGCTGATATTCCTGGCAGAGATACTCTACAGAAAAGCAGATGAGATGAAGAGGAGAGGCCGATCCAGGGCTTAGGGCCACACCATCAGATTTTAATAGCATAATCAGCTTTATTTATGGTATATTGCGGAGGTAACTGCCACCAAATGAGTTCTCAAATGTGTACCGTCTGCGGCCTTCCCAAGGAGCTCTGCATCTGCGAGGAGGTTGCCAAGGAGCAGCAGAGGATAGCTGTAAAAGTGCAGAAACGTAGGTATGGAAAAGAGGTGACAGTCATCCAGGGCATTGATCCTCATGAAATTGATCTTCAAGAGCTTTGTACCCATCTCAAATCCAAGCTGGCCTGCGGCGGCACTGTAAAAGATAGTCTGATCGAGCTGCAAGGCAACCATATTCAAAGGATTAAAGAGATCTTGGTGAAGAAGGGGTTTGGCGCAGATCAAATAAGCACTTAAATTCCTTGAAAAATGTCATGAGATCTGCAGGCCGAACCTAGTGCTTGCTCATTTTTCTTTTAGTAAATCTCCTCAAGATCCTCGATGTGGGCAAATGCATCGTCCAGTTGTTTTCTAGCGCGCGACCTCTTCTCCTTCTCGTCTTGCATGCCGCGGGCTGCCTGAGCATAGATGGACTCGAGCTCAGGTGCACTGGCCATGGTAAAGACAGAAAGCACCTTGGGTCGTCCCTTCTTGACCACGATCCCCTTGAATACATGCCCGGCACTAGCTGAGATCCTCTCAATCTCTTTGGTGATCTCATCCACATCCAGATGCTCTCTAGATCCCTGGATGATGACCATTGCTCTCGCCGCATCGTCAGCTACATTGGCTGGATAGAGCAGATTGGCGGGCTTGAAGCTGTTTTCGATGGCATCCCTGATGGATAGATTTTTGCTGTCGGCCTGATAGAACCCCATGGTGCCGATGCGCAACCCCCCATTCATCACCGTCTTGAAGTCACCCAGGTCTGTTACCGAGAGCATCTCGGAGTCAAGAGACTCAATCAAAAACAGCAACCTCTGGGCGATCATCCCATTGATTTTGTCGTAGGCAGTAGCGATGTCTCCACTAAACCTCTTTATATACTGATTATCGACGAGAAGTATGCCCTCAGCCTCGACCTCCATCAGCTCCTTCATGCAAAACGCGGCATTTTGCAGGTATATTGACCCCTCCTCCCGGAAAGGCAGAACCGCCACTGTGATGATTGTGATATTTCGATACTGCCTTTTCAGCTCGTTTATAAGCAGTGGTGAGAACGACGAGCCGGTCCCGCCAGATGTGGATGTGATCACGAAGGCGACGTCGAAGTTCCCCCGTTTCTCTATCTCCCCCATGATCATATCGCGATTGTCCATGAATGCCCGTTTGCCCACGTTTCGGTTGGCACCCACGCCGTGCAGATTGGGGACATGCAGCCTATCTTTGGCTGTTGTGAAGCGCAGCTCTTTGAGATCGTTCACCGCGGTGTTGATGGCCAATGTTTCCACGCGACTTGGGAATTTGGGGCGCAGATAATATTTGGCCAGCTTTGAAGCGCCATTGCCTCCAAAAGCCTCTTTGTTTATCGAGTCCAATATTCGATTGCCGCATTGGCCTACGCCTAGCATTAGTACGTTAAGCATGATCTCATATCTCGCAGGAACCTTTCATAGGCCCTAACTCTTTGAGTTTGTTATTAAATTCACTATTGACAAGCATCGTCTATGCTTTTATATCTTATTTAATATTTATACTCTCTGTATCGCCTGTAAATCCAGCCGACTATGATCGCAACTGGGATAATAAGTAGTAAATATTGATATTTATACTCTCGTTCCAGGACGGCCACCTGCGCAGTGCCTTCTCTGATAACATATCCGTCTCCGCCATCGTAACTGGCCTTGAGGTGAATGGTGTAGCCTCCAGCTTTTTGGCCGGAGAGCTTTGCGGAGTAATTGGCCCCATCTCCTGGCAGGATCTCAAAGAAGCTCTTATCCAGGTCGGTCGCCCGCAAGCCATCCGGGGGGCTGACCTCTCCTGTCACCTCAATTCTGGTGGCTGATGCGGTTCCCTGATTAAAGATGCTGATATTTAGCAGTCCCTCTTCATCAAGGGCAATAGGAGAAGTATCTGCAACACTTATCACAAGGTCTGCCCTGCTCTTGGGGCCTATTATGACATTGAATGGCTCAGAGCTATTTGATTTAGAGTTCTTCTTTCCGTCTGTGTAAGTGACCACAATGGATGGAACCTGAATGGAGCCCTCTTTGACTGCATTTACGATATAGGCTGCAGAATCTGATTCACCTGGGTCCAAAGTTTCCTTGATCTTGGGCGGATAGCCGACCAGGTAGGTGAACTCCGGAAGTGGTGGTATATCCTGTGCGTTTATACTCTGGGCCTGTCCAGTGCCCGTGTTCTTGACTATGATTGTGACTTTGGCCTCATCGCCAACGTTCATCTGGCTTTTGTCGAAGATTTTTTGCACAGATAGCTCAGGCTTGTCTGGTACCGCAGCAGGCCTCGCAGAAGTGCGCTTTCTGGCAGTCCCGATCCCCGGCAGATATTCAACCCTGACTTTGGCAGACTGTTCGTCAAAGATATCTGCGACAGTAATGGTAACTCCCTTCTTCTCCGCGCCTCCGTCGAAATTATTGGCGCTATCCAGGAGAAGAGCCCTCTGCTCGTCAAGCGATCCGCCAACCTTGGATATCCTCATCACAACCAGTCCGTCCCTTACCGACTGGATCTCGATGAGCTCCATCTGGTAGTCGCCGAGGTCTATGCGGTCGCCCACATTGAGGTTAAAATCTTTGAATGTAGCCTCATCATCGTCATCATCATCTGATTCTTTGCAGCAGGCAGCCTGAATTAAGAGAATAATGATCAGTAGACAGACCAAACTCGACAGAACAAAAGAATGCCGCATCCTGAAAACATCGCCTCTGTGCATTTTCTTCCCTTTCAAGCCGACTATTAACTTTTATCGATTTGAATCTTGCTGTATATCCTGATCGATATCCAGGCTCAGATCGATCCATCTCGCGTCTCTGGTGAGGGCTCCAAGCGATATCACATCCACGCCGCTTTCGGCATACTCCTGGATGTTTTGGGGCGTGATTCCTCCGGATGCTTCCAGGATCACCCGGTCTCGCAGTCCGGCTTCCCGGAGAAGTCCAACACCTCTGGCGATCATCTGCGGGGTCATGTTGTCAAACATGATGATATCGGCCCCGCCTCGCGCCGCCCGGAGCATGTCATCGAGGCTCTCCACCTCCACCTCAATCTTCTTTGTGAAGCTAGCCCGCTCCTTTGCGAGCAGCAGACATTCCTCCAGGCCCGAAATCGCAATGTGGTTATCCTTGATAAGAATGGCATCGGAAAGATTAAACCTGTGTGTGTCGCCGCCACCCAAAAACACGGCCTTCTTCTCGAAGGCTCGAAAGCCTGGTGTGGTCTTCCTGGTCGCAGCAATGCGCACGTGCCCGCCTGCAGAGAGGACGCACTCGCGTGTTCGGGTGGAAATCCCGCTCATCCGGGCCAGAAAGTTGAGGGCCAACCTTTCCGATTGCAGTATGGACCTGGCGCTTCCTCGGATGGCTATGACCTGGCTCCTGGCTGACACAAACTCGCCGTCATCGTATAGTGGCGTGGCCTTCAGGCCGAAATAGGCAAAGATCTCCAGTGCCTCAGAGATTCCGGAGATGATGCAGTCCTCTTTGGAAATGATGACTGCCTCGACATCGATCTCGGGCACAAGGCGGCTGGAATCATCCCACTCGCCCAGATCCTCGCCCACAAATCGCTCTAACTCTGAGGGTAGCATACCGCAAAGGTTTTGATGTCCAATTGATTTATAGCCTCCGATGCCTATCAAGATCGGACTTGTTGGGTGCGGCGCCATTGGAGCCGAGATTGCCAAAGCAGTAGACCGTGGTGCCATAGAGGCGAGTTTAGTTGCAGTTTGCGATCATAATCCGGCGACGGCCGTGGCGCTGATCGATAGCCTGGAGCATAAGCCGGTCAAGGCCCGGTTGGATGAGCTGGTGAGTCTCTCCGACCTGGTAGTGGAGGCGGCCAGCCAAAGGGCTGTTCCTGCGGTTGCCGCGGCAACTCTGACCAAAGGAAAGCGGCTGATGATCATGAGCGTGGGTGCCCTCGCGGACAGGGAACTCTTCGCCTCGGTAAAACGTCTGGCCAAAGAGCACGGCTCGATGGTCTATCTTCCATCCGGCGCCATCGCGGGCCTTGACGGGCTGAAGTCGGCGAGCATCGGCACCATCAGCAAGGTGACTCTCACCACTACCAAGAATCCCAAGGGGCTGGTCGGCGCGCCTTACATCACAGAAAAGAAGATCGACCTGAATTCGCTCACCGGGCCGACGTTGATCTTTGAGGGAAACGCGCTGGAGGCAGTCAAGGCCTTCCCGGCAAATGTCAACGTAGCTGCCACCCTCTTCTTGGCGACAGAAGGGAGTGAGGTAAGGGTGAATGTGGTGGCAGACCCCGGCATTCACGTCAACCGGCACGAGATTGAGGTGGAGGGTGACTTTGGTCGGATCTCAACCAAGGTGGAGAACGTGCCATCCCCCAAGAACCCCAAGACCAGTTATCTGGCGGCGCTCTCGGCCATTGCCACGCTGCGCTCCATAGTCGAGCCGGTGAAGATAGGAACTTGAGCTAAAGAAATGCCTGCGATCAGTCAACCTCTAATTTGACCCAACTCTATTTTCAAATTTTTGCGATAATATCTTTTGATAGCTATTCTTAGCGCATATCGACACCTTTCGAGAATGGCTTTTTCGACGCATCCGATTTTATAGGTTACATGAGCAATCGCAATGTATTTATTCGTTGAATGTCGTAGTTTGTTGCCAATGGCATGGTGGGTGTCAGGACAAAAACAATAAAAATAATACTTTCGTAATGTAAATGTTGCCTTGGAGGCAAGTCCTGTGTGGGGGTCTGAGTGGGATGAACAATATACCTGGATTAGCGTTAGCTTTAGTGGATAATGCAAGTCGAAAGGAAGATCTGTCGGGATCAAGTGATGCGTTGAGATCAAACGGCGACTGTTATGATCTCAATAGGCTCAAGGCGATGTTTATGGCCAATATGAGCCATGAGCTTCGAACGCCACTCAATGCCATCATAGGCATCTCCAGTCTGTTGCAGTTGGAGGAGGACCTTAATTCTGAGCAGAAGGACCTCGTTGAGATCATCAGGAATAGCGGAGAGGAGCTGCTGGCCCTCGTCGAAAATGTTCTTGATTTTTCCGGAATTGAATCAGGAATTGTCCGACTTGATGCCAAGCCCTTTGATTTATGCAACTGCATTAGATCTGCTATTATGATGCACTCATCTGCGGCGTCTGCAAAAGGTTTACATCTGGTTTGCCAAATAGATGATGATATCCCAGCAATCGTTGTAGGCGATCGGAGACGGCTCGAACAGATCCTTCGAAGTCTGCTTGAAAATGCAATCAAGTTCACAGATTACGGCGAGGTTGCGGTTCATGTCTCTTCCGGAAACGACGGTTTGATTCATTTTGCGGTCAAGGATACCGGCATTGGCATTCCAATCGATAGGAGAGATTGTCTCTTTCAGTCCTTTTGCCAGGTGGATGATTCTCTGACCCGCAAATATCACGGGATTGGACTTGGGTTGGCAATGAGCAGCAGGCTGGTTGAACTCATGGGCGGTCAAATCTGGGCGGAGAGCCAGGAAGGATACGGATCTACCTTCCATTTTACAATCAATGCCAATTTCATTCCTCGACAGTATCTGCTTTCTGCCGTCATGCATGAGATCACGGAGAACGATGGTCGCATTGCATAGAAATGCATAGACAGTCAAAATACATCATAAATTCCATTTATATTCTCTTTAAGTCCCTGCAGCGAGCGATCCAGCTCGGCTGTGATCCTCTTTTTGGTCTCGTTACCCACCTTAATATCAATATCGGGTGGCGACAGGGGCTCGCGACCAACCAGGTTCATGAAGAACTCCACCCAGTAGGGCGGCAGGTATTCGTGCGGCTTCTCGTTTCTCATGAGATGCAGCACAGATGACCAAGCGACAGGCACCACCTCCATGTTGTAGCCGCCTCCGCCCAAAGCCAGAAGCCTGCCGTTGGCATATTTTCCCGTCAGATCGATGATGCGAGCCACCAGTTGGGTATAGCCCGAAAGAGTCATGTTTAGCGATGTAAGAGGATCTGAGTAGTGGGTGTCCACCCCCAATTGAGCGACCACTGCCTGAGGCTCAAACCAATCAAAGAGCCTGGGCACAATCTCCTCAAAGGCCCTGCTGTATTCCTCGTCTCCTGAGTACATGGGCATTGGCACATTGGCGGAGTAGCCTATGCCTGGGCCTGAGCCGATCTCATCTACGAAGCCGGTGCCTGGAAAAAGGTACAGCCCCGACTCGTGCATGGAGATGGTGAGAACATCGGGGTCTTCGTAGAAGATCTGCTGCACTCCGTCGCCGTGGTGGCCATCGATATCGATGTATAGAACCCGTTCAAACCGCTCCTTGAGAACTGAGATGGCGAGAGCAGGATCGTCGAATACGCAAAAGCCCGATGCGTTGCTCGGCATGGCATGATGCAGGCCTCCGCCGATGTTAAAGGCCATGCCGTCCTCGACAACGATACGCCGCGCCGCATCGATGCTGCCACCGGCCAGGAGGCGCGATGCCTCGTAGATGCC
The DNA here is from genome assembly GCA_028679775.1 of Methanothrix sp. GTDB lineage: Archaea > Halobacteriota > Methanosarcinia > Methanotrichales > Methanotrichaceae > Methanothrix. The sequence goes on from JAJRAX010000138.1 coordinate 10,969, forward strand.
CGGAAATACTGGTGTGTCATCGCTTCCGAGACCAAAGGCCAGATCAGTCTCTTCTGCCTGGACTGCTGCTATGTACTCGACGGTGTGCACCCTCTCTAAATCCGCCTCACTTGCTGGCTGTGGCTCGATCTTGCAGGTACGCTCGTCGATTGAGCCCTCCTCTTCCATGAGCCTGTAGGCGAGCATAAGGCGAGCTGGGTTGAAGGGATGCTCCGGGCCGAAGTTATAGGCCTGGAAACTGTCGCTGTAATAGAGATGGATCATGGTCTATTTGTAGCCCTTTTCCACCAAGCCGTCGCTCCAGTAGTTGTCACATCTCTTGCAGTAGAAGATGGTCTCGATTATTATCTTCTTCCAGTTATCTGCATCCAACGCCCGCCTCAGTTCCTTCTGCTCGCACTCGTTGCCGCATTTGGGGCAGAATGGCACATAGTGCTCTAAGACTGCCTGGTCATCATCTGCCATGATTATACCTCATCTTTTTAGCTGTCCGGGCCGGGCAAAAAAGCTGTCGGTTTCAA
>JAJRAX010000139.1 GCA_028679775.1 Methanothrix sp.
AAGGACGATGTGGGTGGTATTTATATGAAATGACTTGTCGAAGAAAATCATTTTTTTTCATGCTAAGCTGCGATGAAAGAGACGAGATGTAATATCCTACCTTAGACTCATCACAGTTCGGCTCTAATTTTATGAAAGCATCTTTTAGTTCGCCTCGACTTAAAATATCTGTGTTCAACAGAGCAGGGAATATAATCTCACGCATTCGTTTGTTTGTCTTTCGGTCACGTGATAGATAATCTAATATCATTTGTTTAAGGCTCGAATCATCATGCTTACCAGGTTCATCGGACTTTGGAATTATAAACGCCTTTGCTTTAATCCGTTCTATTTGTATCTCTTCTGAAATAATAGACGTCTTCATCAAAAGTTGTGCTTCGTCTTTCGTCTTAGCATAGCTTAGGACGATCGCATTGATGCTGACCCCATATGTGTCGGAAAGCCACTCGATCATTCTTTCAAGCGATGTTTCTATGGAAAAACCAACAAGGATAATTCTCTGTGTGCTGTTGAGGTTGATACTTTCCAGATCTATCTCTGGAAACGCATCATCAAAAACGTCGTCGAATGTCTTGCCTGTTTTATCTAAGCATACTTCTGCCAACTTTTCTGGTGTCCATTCAGCAATGCTGGCTGCATAATCTATCGCCTGAGCGAGAGTCTCTCGAGGCAATTCGGCACGTTTGATTTCTATGACTACAGTGTTTCCTGATGTATCTATGCCAAGCAGGTCAATGGGACCGGACTTTGTCATGACTTGTCTTCCAATTATCATGATGTCGGTCCCTATTATTTCCGGATTGGAGTAAATCCATGGTTCAAGGTCGTATAATTCTGTGCGCCCCTCATTCTTCAGAGCGGTATCGATGGAAGCTAATTTGCCATCAATTATTTGCCAAGCCTTGATTTCAGTGCCCATGATCTGTTCCCTTCTAGTGCAGATATCGCATCACTTATTTAATGCTATAGGATTTGAGCGTTCTCTGAATTGGTGGCGGCAAGGCCCCATTCTGTTCTCGACTGCCGCATTCCGATAAGACTATTAATTAGTTTAAACTAATGAAAAAGGCATGGTCGCAGACGTAGGCATGGCAAGCGGTCCAGGCAAAGTGATGGGTGCCAAGCTTACTAGAAATGAGATTGAACAGATCAACTGCCTGGTCGAAGCCGGTCTCTATCTCAATCCCTCCGACTTCATACGCGAAACCGTTCGGGAAAAGCTGGCGGCAATCAAGGTCATTGAATCTCGCGATGTAGATTACGAGACGGCAAAGAAATAAGTTGCCGGCTATTTCAAGAGAAGGGACGAGGCCTACGCCTCAGATGTCAGTCTGGACCTGGAGCTGGTATGCAAGATCATTGATGATCTGAAGACGGAAAGCCGGATGGAGGTTATCCCCTGAAGGGCCATGAAGTCGGCGACTCCATCCACGGTCACAGGATAATTGCCGAGGCCAGAAAAGTGGGTGAGCCTGTGGTGATAGTCAAAAGCGGCAGACACAAAGCACAGCGAATAGTCCTGACGGAAAACGCTCTGGCAATAATTGATAAAAGAGGCCGATGGTGCGGCCCGCTTTAACCGACAGGGACCGCATCGTTGGCTCTATCTCTCCCGTCCCAGTTCCGCAATCGCTCTCTCCACCCGGCCTCGCCTCTCTGCTAGCCGCTCTTCTCCCACTGCCATCCTGCTCAGCCTGTCCTCGATCATCCGCTTCGTCTCTGCTGGCGCCGGCCCGCCTGCGTTAGCCCGCAAGGCCACATTGCTTTTCGGGTCCATAGATCACTTCCAGCAAGCTTTGCTTCTGCAGTACATAGGAGCCACCTCTTCCGGCAGGCTCCACCACCTGAACCTCAGCTCCTCTCTTCTCGGCCAGATCCTGGGCCATAATCTGGGCTTCAAGCTGCTCAATCTCTGCATCGATCCTAGCCCGCCGCTCCCGGAGTGCTTCTAGCCTCCTTTTGAGGCCCTCGGAGTTCATGTCATCTTATGTGTACTTTCTAAGAGATTAGGTTGACTGTAGGCACATAAGATGAGATCAGACGTGAAAGAGGACCTCAAAAGAATAATTGTCCATAACTCTAACCAGATCTCCAAAAATCAATATCAATATGCCATATGGACTAATCCATATCGTGTCCATAAATGTATCTAACGACCTGACCGCACCAGAACGTAACGGGAACCTCTCCTCGTCCCTTCTTGTCGCAGAATCCCGGCGTCCTTCATCTTGCGCAGGATATACTTTGCCCTGATATCATCGACTCCAAGAAGCTGCTGGCAGTCTGCTCTCTTTATAAAGCCGTGCTCTCGGACATACGAAAGAATGCGCTTCTCATCGCTTATTGCAGGGGCATTATAAAGAACAGCTAAAAATGAAGTCCTTCTGTCCTCAAATCTTGGCGGCTGTAGATTGGCCTTGCGCATGGCATCCAGCATGGCATCTATGCCGCTGCCCCTGTTCTCCACCAGATGCACATCCTCCATCAGATGCATGAGCAGCCGGTTCCTGGTGGACTGCCCCTCTTGCAGTCTATCGAGTGTCACCCTGCCATACAGGCCGCCAGGATTCTCGACCTCAAGACGATCGGCGAACATACGCACCTGGATATGGCTCCCGCGCACGAAGTGGCTGTAGTCCCGATGGGCCAGAGCATTGACTATGGCCTCCCGCAAGGCCACCTCCGGATACTCAGGGATATCCTCCCTGATGACCCCACGAATCAGGCTGCCTTTCCTCATGCTGGCCATCACATAGGACACAGCATTGTCTACCATCTCATCCAACGTGCCCTCAAACTTGCGGTTATCCAGGAACCTCTCGCCGGAGGGAGCCTCTTCGGTCGTGGTGGTGCCATAAAATTGCAGATAAGCTATGAAGAGCTGTAGCTCAAAGATCTGAGGATAAATGCCGAACATCAGCAGCCCGGCAAGAGTCGGATGCAGAACGCCATCGACCTCAGCGACGATTTGAAGCTGCTTCAGGATCTACTCAAAGGGCAGGTCCCAGTAAGCTGCATTGGGGCGGGCTTCCTTTCTTCGCACCAGGTACTTCTCGAGCTTCGCTCTGTCCAGGTCCTGCAGAGTGGCCCGGAGGACAGGCTCCTCATCAAAAGTCGGCTGGGTTCGAGAGCTTATGAAGCTGTAGATCTCGTAATCGCTCATCCGGCGGGTGGAGTTGCCCACACGGATGAAGGATCCTTCCTGGAGGTGGTGCGGGCGATGGTAGCATGGCTTTTGATCATAGGCGACCTCCGGGACCTCTACGGCCACGACAGTTCCGCTCTCGATCTCCTCTACGGAGAAGCTGGGACGAAGTGGAGGCTCCATCTGGGCGGCGAGACCGCTGAGGTCTTCCTGGAGCTTCCTGGGATTTTCCACGCCCACGACCTTGAAGCTGGCGTCCTCGTCCAGGCCGAAGAGCAATATGCCGCCTCCGGCGCGGTTGGCGAAGGCAGAAAGAGGCTTGAAGAGGTCTGCAGGGGTGCCTGTGTGTGCGGCCTTGGCCTCCACGCCCTCGAGCTCTCCATGGCGGCGGCGCAATTCGATGATGAGGCTTTTGATTGCTTTCTGGTCCATCTGATTACCCCCCTTGGGTATTGCTTCTTTAT
>JAJRAX010000140.1 GCA_028679775.1 Methanothrix sp.
GATCCAAATATATTCGCTTCATGGAAATTTCCTCCGAACTAATGAATTTGTCCTGAAAGATTACTAATAACAATTGTTATCATATATATAGGTTAGCCTATCTGCCGCGGTAATGATCAGCAGTCCGAAATATCATATGCTCATATGGCCATACTAGGAATTCGATTAATACAATGTCAAGCTTGCGCCCATGCACTCCACCTAGATCTATGAGTCAGCATGAATGAGATGCTGGAAGGCTTCGGTCTCCGGGGCAGGACTCGCCCGTGCTCCCGCGCCCGTTCGTGCGTGCGGCGAAATATGAGCAACATGCTGAATCCAATCCACAAAATCCTGCATAAGTTATGCGAATTCGTATTACTTAAGCTCAACGGCCATCTAGAAATCCTTATATATGAATAAGTTGATTTGACATTAAATTAAAATCACTCTGGTAGGAAGTGCTGATGCTGGACAGAGAACTGCCAATGATCCATGGCAAACGATTGCCTATCACTAATCCTGGGGGAGAGAAAGAATCCTGCCTGGACAGCGCCGCCTGCTGTGATGCTGAAAATGCTTTAGCCAGGTTTTACGGAGACCGAAGCCTCGCTAAAGAGCGATGTCTCCTGGTATGCACAGAAGCAAAAAAGATGGACGAAGAGGATCTAACCTCAGAAATTAAGGTCTTTAAAGCTCTTGCAGACATGACCCGCCTCAAGATTCTCAAGCTTCTCATGGCTGGAGAGCTTTGCTCCTGCGAGATTATGCTGGCTCTGAAAAGACCGCAGTCCTCTGTGTCCCATAATCTCTCCATACTTGAGGATGCGGGCCTTGTAAAAGAGAGAAAGGTGGGAAAATGGTGTCGCTACAGGATCTCGGATGAGGCAATCACTGATATTATCAATTGGAGTGGACGAAATGGTTGGAGGACAGGCAGACGTTAAGCTCGTGAGCAATGCTATGGCCAATGCCACGAGGAGAAAGGTAATGGCCATGCTTGTGGAAAGCAACAGGACTAAAGCTGAGGTCGGAAAGGCCATAGGTCAGTCCATGCTCGACTATCACCTGCAAATGCTGCAGCAGGCGGGTTTGATCGATATAAAGGATGATGCTCTGGATCTAACCGAATTCGGCAAGAACTTCATGGAGGCCAAGTCTGAAAAGCCTGTCGAGACCAAGAAGGATCTCTCCGGAACTCCTCTTGTTCAGGTCACCGAGGTCCGGCAACTGTTACCATGCATCGCCGATGCCTCAAAGTTTCGCATCATTGCGAGGCTACAGCCACAGCTTAGCGGATCACTGAAGCTTCTGGAGCCACTATTTCCGAGAGCCAGATACTCTGAGAAGATTGGCGCACTCATCATTCAAAGGGGCAGCATCCTCATCACACTCTACTCGACAGGCAACGTGACAATGACCATGATCAAGAACGAGGATGAGGCCAAGGAGGTTTTAAACGGCTTGAAAAAGACCATCAATGAGGCCATCACCAGCGGTGTGACTCCAGTTCCCAGGGAGAAGATTAAAGTGGATCACTCTGAGATCTACAAATATCTGCCCAAGACCGACTGCAAGATCTGCGGAGAGCAGAGCTGCTATGCCTTTGCCATCCGACTGGTTGCAGGAGAGACTGCTCTTGATAAGTGCACGCCTCTGTTGGAGCCCAGGTTCGCTACAAGCCTTGAGACCTTGCGGGCTCTCAGAGAATATCTGTAATATGATCTGTGAGGCAGAGGATGGGCACACTAACAATTATTCTGACGGACGGGCCTTACATATCCCAGTATGCAGAGATGGCTTATAAGATCGCCAAAGCTGCTATCAGAGCGCACAGTGTAAATGTATTCCTCTACCTTGACGCAGTCCACACCCCCAAGGCCGGCCAGAATCCTGCTTTTTTTGCAAATGCTGCAGAGCTCTTTTCTGAGCTGGCCAGGCTGGGGGCAAAGGTTGAGGCCTGTCCCAGGTGTGCCACTGCCCGCGGATATCTGTCAAAGGAAGGTATTAGCCGGGACTACATAGATGGAATCAAGATCACCAGCCTCTATCGCATGGCTGAGATGCTGGAGGAGAGCGATCAGGTGGTGACGCTTGCAAGATGAGGTCGGCGTTCTTTCTTTTGGACAGCCCTCCCTATGGCAGCGAGAAGGCTTTCGGCCTCTTAAATGCTGCAGCGGTGAGCGGCAGGATGAATGCTGCCGTGGGCCTCTACGGCGACGGCGTCTACCTGGCTCTTGCCGGTCAAGACAGCAGAGCCCTGGGGCTGCCCAACCATTCCGATATCCTCTACGCCTATCCTGAGATGAGAGTCCTGGCCCATGAGCCTTCACTGGTGAACAGAGGCCTGATGAAGGCCGGCCTAGTGGAGAGGGTGGAGCTGGTAGACGAGGAAGAGTTCATGGAGGAGATGCTGCAATCGGGCTGCATTATACTATTATGAGAATATTCCTTTTAACAAAAAGCCCTCAGAGCGAACGCACAAGGCTATGCCTGCAGCTTATTGCCAGGTCGCCGGATGCA
>JAJRAX010000141.1 GCA_028679775.1 Methanothrix sp.
CGCGCCTACTACGTTGTTGCCCAATCCAAGTTCGACTTTGCGGGGTACATGGTACAGGCAACTGACTTGTATTCCCGACCAAGCGAGTCTGAAGGTTAACGGTTAGGCAGAAATAGTAATGAAAGGGGTACGATTCATCCCATCCCCTGAAGGAGATGGGTCATCTCTACCCCTTTACCCCAACGTTATAAAAAATATTAGATTAAAAATATTCTATTGCCCCATGTGAGACCCTTCAGCCGCGCCTGTTGCGGGACCCATGCCCTCTTGCGGCATTCCTTCAGTTGGCCCTGTGCCCTCTGGTGTAGTGTTATATCCTCCGGGTTTCGTCGGCAATGCTCCTTCAGGGACATTCTCTGAAGGCACGCCTAAGGGATCCGTCGGATAGGTGCTGCCACTCTGCCAGGGATAGACAACGGGTCCACCAGAAGGTGACTCTCCCACCGGATAGGGCTGCTGTTGCTGCTCTGGTTGGGATGCAGAAGATACTGTTGCAGTAAACGGCGCCTCCAATCTGAGGCTACGCCATGCCCCGCCTTCTGCATAGGATATGTCTGAAACGATCCAGTAACTGCCGCTCTGTTGTGCCGTTAAGGGATAGCTGATCTCCTGTGTGACCCCCGGATACAACTCTATGCTCTGCCCTCCACCGTTCGCGACAACTCCGGATGGAAGGCTGGGCGTAACCACTACCTGCGTGGAATTAAAGCCATTGTAGGTCAGCGATACGGTTACGGTTACCATCTGACCAACTTCTGCCGAGGATATCAGATTCTGGTAGGCAGTTAGCTCTCCGCCTGCCGTCCCTGATAATAATCCCCCCATCCCAAGGAGCAGAATAATGTGCACCAATTCCAAATGCTTCATCAGGTCTCTATTGATCTGCCTAGGAGATTTAAAGATACCTGTCATACGAGGTTGATATGAGATCTATTCGATGGCTTGATGCCTTTTTTCCCCATTTCGTCAGGAACGAGCCATCTTGCCAGGATCCTGGTTCTTTCCATAAAATACTTATCTGGTTTGGAGATATGATCTTCTGATGGACGTCTCTTTCTCTGCCTGGCGGCATTCGCGAGAAGAGAGCTTGCAGCTCAAGGGAGATAGCTTCTCCTTTCTTTTCGATAGGCGCTACACTAATAGACTCAACAGAATGAGTCGTGTCTTCTTCGAGGCCTATGTTGTGGCCACCAAAGAGCTGGCCGCGCAGGAGGACCGGTTTCCTAGCCTGAGCGAGATAGACGCAAAGATGGAGAGCGGAGCCGTTTATGCCTTCAAGGATCGTTTGATGAAGAATACCGAGTTCTTCGAGGAGGTCAAGATCTCCGGCGTCTCTTACCTGGTTCCGCGGGCACTCAGGTTCGTGGACGTTACGGGTACCTATACCGATTTGACCCTGAGCTTCGAAGAAGGTACGGTGATGCTGCCAACTCGAAGGAAGACTCCCTTGCCCCTCGGAGCCAGCACGATTCCGCATACAGATAAGGTGACTGCAAAGCCTTCTGAGACAGATGATAGCGAGAGCAGTTCCGATGTCGAGGATTTCCGGACACAGGATGGAATCGAGGCAAGGCTTCCATCTTATCCTGGGCATATGGCTGAAGCCTTTGAGGAGATCTCCACGGCGGTCATGGCTGCAGAAGAGACGTTAGCCAGTGCAGCCGGCTCGTCCTCCCCTACATCTTCCAATATCCAATCTTCCCCGGTCTCCTCTTCGTCAGGAGAGCTTCTCGAAAAGCCCGCTGAGGAACATGTAAAAAGGCCTTCTGAAAAGCCTGCAGAAAAGGCTACGGCGAACTCTAAATATTCGCCAAAGGTGATTGGCATGCTGGTGGCAGCAGCCATCCTGGCGATAGCTGCGGGACTATTCTTTTCTGTCTCGCCGCCAGGTGAGCCAATCAACATTGAATATTCTGCTTACCTCGATAATTCCAGCAACGAGAGCTACCTGGGGTTGGATATCGTCAATCCTCATGCAGTGGCCAATGATATGGAGATGGCCCTTCCAGCAAATATCGATAAGAGTATTAGCGCTCGGGGCGGAGTAGTAACCATCTCTCATGGCGACAACACCCTGGTGCGGATGAACTCCAGCAGCGACGCCAGTGTAAAAATCTATCTTCTGGGCAACTGGACGACAATTCCGATTGGTCTGAGCTTTAATGCCCCGGAAGGCTTTGACTCCAGCCTGCAGGTTCATGGTCAGGACTACTATGTTACCCGCAAGAATGAGACTCTCGTCCTGATGTTCAACCTGACCGGAGAGGGAGTGAGCTTTGAGCAGAGCTACACCAAGAAGAGCTAGATTGGCGGCAGTAGCCGAGAAGGCGCATGCGGATCTTGCTATTAAGAAGATAATCTCTCTAGGTGTCTTTGACAAGAGCCGCAAGATAATCAAGAGAGATGGCCACGTTGAAATCCCGGTTGTCAGCCCAGCCTCCGGTTTTGATACTGTCTTGCAGAATGAACCGGCTTACTATCGTATGCTTCCTGATCTCACCCATGCTCTTCAGGATGTGCTTGCCGATGACTGTCTGTCGCTTCTTCCTCGTGGTTGGTTCCTCCTAGGAGAGGTAATAGTAGTCAAGATCCATCCCAAGCTCAAGCCATATGAGACGCATATCGGCCAGGCTCTTTTAGATTATTATCCTCGCTGCTGCACGGTTCTTGCAGATGATGGCATTTCTGGGCCCTTTCGCGAGCCCGTGAGGAGAGCCATAGCCGGCAGCAGGACCAGGACTGTGCATAAGGAGAACGGTGTAATATTCAATTTGGATGCAGTCCAGGTGATGTTCTCGCCTGGAAACCTCAAGGAACGCATGAGGATGAGCCTTCTGGGCAAAAGCGAGTACGTGGTAGACATGTTTGCGGGAATTGGATACTTCACAATTCCCATGGCAGTTCATTCCAGGCCGCGAAAGGTCCTGGCCATTGAGCTTAATCCCAATGCATATCATTATCTTTGTCAGAATATCCGGGAAAACCACGTGGAGGATATTGTCATGCCGATCCAAGGGGATTGCGCGAAGGAGACGCCGGTAGGCCTGGCCGATAGGGTGATAATGGGCATGGTCCAGGTAACCGATCAGTACCTTGATACTGGCATCTCCGCGTTAAAGCCCGGCGGCATCCTTCATTACCACCAGACGGTCCCATTATGGCAGTACCCTGAGGCAGCCATACGGGATGTGAGGGAGGCGGCAACGGGACTGGGCCGACGGGCCGAAATCCTGAGCTGCCGGAAGGTGAAGAAGTACTCGCCAGGTGTAGTTCATGCGGTAATTGACGCTCGAATCGATAGGGATTTTTAGCCAAAGATCTTGCAGCAATTTATGATTGCTACATGGCTAGGGCACTCCTGCTTTCTTTTAAAGGGCGATGATGACCTTTTGATACTCTTAGATCCGTTTTTCGAGGACGAAGTGGGCTATCCAATCCCCATCATGGAAACGAACATCGTGACCATAAGCCATGACCATCTGGATCACAACAACATCGATGCAGCAGGAAGCAACTCGGATGTGATCTTCGGGCCCGGCGAGTACATCAGCATGGGAATCGAGATCCTGGGCATAAAATCCTATCATGATGATAAGAAGGGACGACAGCGGGGCGAGAACACCATTTTCTGCTTCGAGCTGGACGGCGTCAGGGTCTGCCATCTGGGTGATCTGGGTCACGCCCTCAGCCCATCACAGATACGCGAAATTGGTCCAGTGGATCTGCTCTTCATACCGGTGGGCGGGAGATATACAATTGATGCAAAAGGCGCGAACGAGGTGATGAAACAACTGCATCCCGCGGTGACTGTGCCCATGCACTACAGAACTGCAGCCCTGAGCTTTGATCTGGATACTGTGGACGATTTTATTAAAGAAAAAGAGGGCGTAACCATACTGGAAACGCTGCAATTGACCGAGGAGACGCTCGAAGGCGATGGCCGGGTGGTGCTTCTCTCCTGTCCTGCGGCAGAGGGAGGACCAGCCAATCGATAGATTAATAACTACCTGCAGCGAGGTAGGTGGCGAAGCCCGGTAGTGTAGCGGTCAATCACAGGAGGCTCTGGACCTCCCTACCTAGGTTCGAATCCTGGCCGGGCTACTTTCTTTTCCATGTCTTATGGTTCGAGGCGGTTTCTCTTCAACTCGTCTGCCGCGTCAGGCGTGAGGTGTATCTCCGCCAATTGAATGGCTCCCATTGATGAGATCATCCTAGTCATCATATCGGAGATAGAATGCCCCAAGTTGTCGTCCTTGCTGGACAGGGCGATGGACAGGGCGCAGCCCAAGTTATAAGCTGTCCAACTGGCATAGGTGAAGTGAACCATCAGGTCCTCCATTCCTCCATCGATCCAGGGCCCCTCCGAGTCAGGCCAGATCACCCGAGACCTGATATCTTTGAGGCTGCTGATCACTGCCTCAAACTGAACTAGGCCATCTCTCATAAATTCACATCCAAATATGTTATGTGCAATAGGTCATTTCACCTAACTCTTCAAGATTGCTATGGGGCCATTCCCCCCTAGTTGATTCTGCTGGGTATGATCGGCCTATCTTTTCCTTAGGCCCGAAAACTAAATATATACATAACGAATATAAGAGTAGTTTGTTGCGCGATAGCCCAGATAGAGTGGTTTAAAAGCCGATTAAGTCTATCCGGTCCGTTATTCCGGCATCAGGGTGGTTGATTACGTTCTTCATCCCTGCCCGGAATTGTTCGTTGGGATCGAAAGGGCGCCCTCGCAAAATAGGAGCAGGTCTTCGGCGATGACGATAAAGCGCCTTTCCCGGCGCGATTGCCCAGATCGCCTTAAACCCGTGTTGGGCGAAGTGACGCGCAAGCTAAAGGTGCGTGCATAAATCGGCAAGAACAGGCCCCTCATCATCTGGTGATTGGGTCCCCTTAAAACGGACGCTGTGCTGAAATCCGGTGCTGTCTTGCCGAAGATTCGCGCATCATCCGCTAGCGAGATGAGACTACCGTGAATTAGCGGCTCTGTCCCTCCCGTGAGGGCGCTGTGTAGCAGCGTTCATCTCGCCTTCTTCTTAGCCTAAATTTCCTTCTCAGCCCGTCCTAAGAATTCTCCCTCGCGAATGGTCCTAGTCGTCTTCTAGAAGATCGGACCCTGTGGTGCCAGTTCCCTGCGTCCTCCATCGGTCCAGACAAAAAATTTATATCCCATCACTATCCTATGGTTAGTAATGAAAAGTGACTATGAGGTGAGATGAAATGTGGGACAAGAGATATCCATCTATATTTGACATATTTGAGAGCTTCACCAAGGGGTTCCCTTTTGAGAAGAAGGAAAAGTACGAGGAGGACTGGTTTAAGGAACCCTTCGAAGATATGATTAAGAAGTTTGAGGAATCCATGCCCGCGGAGTTCCAGACCTTCGTGCGCGAGGAGGAGACGCCTGGAGGAGTATCTCGCAGGTATGGCCCCTTCGTCTACGGTTTCAGCTATACCGCAGAGCCTGGAAAGGAGCCCGTCTTCCAGGAGTTCGGCAATATCAAACCCTCCTACCGGGGCATTGAGCCGAGTCAGGGTCGCGAGCCGCTGATTGATGTCATGAGCGAGAAGGATCGGTTCAGGGTCTTCGTGGAGCTGCCTGGAGTGGACAAGGACAAGGTAAAGCTGGATGTGGCCGAGGACAGCGTTGAGATCAAGACCGAGGACGACCGGAAGTTCTACAAGATGATCTACCTTGATTCCGCCATCGACCCGGATAGCGCCAAGGCCTCCTACAAGAACGGTGTCTTGACTTTAGAGCTTGATAAGAAGGAGAAGAGAAAAGGCAAAGAGGTCAAGATCGAGTAAGCTTGGATGTGATGATAGCGATCTGGGGTCAGTGGCTCTTTTTCTGACTCCTTCACAACACTTTTTCCTGTTTGGTGGTAACTTTTGGTTTTTCGGCATCTGTGAACGTTTCGCTTTGATTTCTCATTCTCATGCCCGGTTATGTCATCATGCGGTCATTAATTCCAAAAAATTCTGTCAAATATTTCCTACATAAAGGCTACATGTCATTCAGGTGATCTAAATTATGGTATTAATCTCCTATAAAACACCAATGTGAAAAATAGCTACTTAAATGCATACGACTCAAGTAGGTTACATGCAAAGGGTGAGTGGTATTTCAGGGCAAGATATGGTGGATGGTGATGAAGGGACCAACTGCATGCTATCTCGCCTGAAGGAGTTGATGTGCAGCAAGTACGGAGACGTCATCCTCCTCTGCAGCGTAACTCTGGCCTTTGGGATGCTCTTGATGCTCTCGGCTGCCGGCTGAAAGCACCGAGAGCAGTGGCTTTTTCTCTTTTCAGAAAAAGAATATCGTCCATGAATCCTTAGGCGTCGCTCCGTTGGCCTTGTCAAAGCAATAGAGTTGAGTTCTATCTTGATCGCGCTGGGACACGGGCCGACGGGCCGGCAGGCCCTCAGCTCTAACCAGATTCTCAAGTGCCTTTTCGGACCTTTCAAGGACATTCATTGATCCGCCTCTGTTCATCAAGGCCAGAGAATAGCTGGGATCGGTCTCCAGTGCCCTCTCGTAGCACTGGATTGCCTCATCGTGTTTGCCCATCTTTTCAAAGACACGGCCTTTATTCAGCCAGATCGCCGTAGCGTTTGGTGACCTATCAAGGGCATGGTCAAAACAAGCTATCGATTCGTCAAATCGGCCCAGGCTGTAGAGAGCAAATCCATTGTTATTCCAGGCCATGACGTTTTCAGGGTCCAGCTCCAGGGCCCTGCCGCAGGCCTGCAGCGAATTCTCAAATCGTCCGGTGGCATCATAGACCAGTCCTTTGCCGCTCCAGGCAATGGAGTCCTCAGGGTCCAGCATGAGGGCATTATCGAAGCTTTGCTGTGCATCTTCCATTTTGTTGAGCCTGATGAGTGAGAATCCCCGGCCATTCCAGGCGGATACTCGGGTGGCGTTATCGTCAATCACTTGAAGCACTCTGTTAAAGCAGAATATGGCAGCTTCGTCGTTGCTCACGTTGCCCAGGATCAGGCCTTTTTGCAGCCAGGCTATGGCATTACTGGGATCGAGCTGCAGGGCCTGATCGCAATACATGATGGCTTCGTCGTATCTTTGAAGCATCCCTAAGACCACGCATTTGCTGCAGACTGGCTCTGGGGATTGAGGCTCCATTTCTATGGCTTTGTCCAGTGCCTGCAAAGAGCCTTCGTAATCGCCGGACTGGGCCAGCATCAGTCCCCTGAGGTTCAGGGCGAAAGCTGAGTCCTGGTCCTGAATTATGGTCTCATTTATCGATTCATTGATTGTCTCAGTGATAGTCTCATTCAGACATTGATCGATCTCTCCTTCGCGGCCCATGGCCTGGAGAACGAGGCTCTTTCCTTCAAGGGCTTCGGAGAGTTCTGGATCTATCTCTAAAGACTGGTTATAGGCATCCAGCGCTTCTTGCCATCTTCTTAGAGTGGCCAGGGCATTTCCTTTGTCGCTCAAGGCCGGAGCATATTGGGGGTCCATCGCTATGGCCCTGTCAAAGAAGTTAAGCGCCTCTTCAGGCCTTCCGAGGTAATTGTACACCAATCCTTTGTTGCTCCAGGCTTCGGCCAATGTGGGATCCAGATCGATGGCATTCTCAGTGCAATTGAGGGCATCTTTGAACCGGTTCAGGGCAATTAGGGGGGAGGCAATATTATTCCATGCATTGTAAAATTTCGGGTCAAGTTTTATCGCCTGGTTGTATGCCTCGACCGACTCGTTATATCTGCCCTGATTAAAGAGGGTGAGGCCTTTGTTGAACCAGGCCATGGGGTAAGATGCATTGAGCTTGATGGCCTCTTCAAAGCATTTTAGCGCCTCATCGTACCTGCCAAGAATAGCAAGCGATGAGCCTTTGTTGCACCATGTTATCGATTCGTTTGGACTCTCTTTTAGCGAGTTATTAAAATATTCTAGCGCCTCCTCATATCGTCCCTCGTTCATGAGCCCTATTCCCTGATCATTCAGTTGATCTGCTGAATTGGCTAATGCGGAACCTGGCAAATTCGTTCTCATTTCCTGTAATTTGGGACCAATTAAGGAGATCTTCTCTGGTGCTATTATGTTCTGAGCAAATGCTAATGAGACCTGCAGGGCCAGCAGGAGAAAAACAAGGGCCAATCGCTTATGCATCAAATGCCTCCTGCAATCCTCTTTACTCTTTAATTTATAAAGTGTTTTCGGGACAGATGGATTCAGATAACAAAGATTAAATCAACCACGGTGCTCTAAATTCATAACGAGGATTGGCATGGACAAGAACGAAAAGGTTAATGAGCTTGCCAGGAGGCGTGGCTTTCTCTGGCCCGCCTTCGAGCTTTACGGCGGAGCAGCCGGTTTTTACGATTACGGTCCACTAGGCGCGCCGATGAAAAGGCGCATTGAGGACATCTGGAGGCAGTATTTTGTCATCTCGGAGGGCTTTGCAGAGATCGAGGCTCCGACCATCGGTGTGGAGGGGATCTACCAGGCATCCGGGCACTTGAGCGGCTTTTCCGATCCGCTCACGAGTTGCAATGAGTGCAAGGAGGTCTACCGGGCGGATCACCTCATCAAGCATATCATTGAGGTGCCCGATGCACTCAGCAACGAGGAGATTTACAAATGCATCATGGACAATGAGATCGGCTGCCCGGAGTGCGGAGGAAAGCTATCTGCCGTCTACGAGTTCAATCTCATGTTCAAGACCATGATCGGGCCTGGAAACAAGATGACAGGCTATCTGCGGCCCGAGACCGCGCAGGGCATGTTCATCAACTTCCCTCGACTGCTTCGCTACTTCCGCGATTCCTTGCCCTTTGCCGCTGTGCAGATTGGCAAGTCGTTTAGAAATGAGATCTCTCCTCGCCAGGGCGTGATCCGGCTGCGGGAGTTCACTCAGGCCGAGGCAGAGATCTTCATAGATCCCAGGGACAAGAGCCATCCCCGCTTCTCTGAGGTCGCGGACATCAGGATGAAGTTCTACTCGCAGGAGGCCCAGGAAAAGGGAGTAGAGGAGGAGATGACCTTCGGAGAAGCTGTGGAGCGGGGCATTGTGGCCCACCAGGCTCTGGCCTACTATGTGGCCCGGACCTACCAGTTCCTCTTGGCTGTGGGCGTGGCCCCGGACAAGCTACGTTTCCGGCAGCATAAGGCAGATGAGATGGCTCATTATGCCGCAGACTGCTGGGATGCCGAGGTCTTCTTGGATCGGATGGGCTGGATTGAGATTGTAGGCGTGGCTGACAGAACGGATTATGACCTGAAGGCCCACACGGCCGTGAGCCGGGTTAACCTGA
>JAJRAX010000142.1 GCA_028679775.1 Methanothrix sp.
ATTTAGCTCTATTCTTGTCGAAAAAGCTTAAATGAACAGATCGCCCTGCAATCAGCATGGACGAGGCTTCCAGACTGATCGAACAACTAGGCGCAAGCGACGACTACTTCGAACGCCAGAAGGCGGCATGGGCTTTAATCAACCTGGGAGAGGCGGCAGTAGACGATGTCGCCCGCGCCCTGGAGAACGGCGAGTTTTCTGATCTGCGATACAAATCCGCCTGGATACTGGGGAAGATCGGAAGCATTCGAGGCGTAGAGCCGCTCAACCGGACTATGCTCAATGATCCTGACCACGTAGTTCGCGAATGGTGCGCTGCCGCCCTGGAAGCCATAAAGAGCAAGGATGCAGTCCCGGCACTGGTTTTGGCAATGAAGCGCGACAGCGCCAAAGACGTGCGGCTGAGGGCAGCGGTAGCGTTACGCGCTCTCGGTGCAGCCGAGGCCCTGCATGACCTGCTGAACTATGCCGAGCCAGAAATTCGTGGCATGGCTGTGACCAGTCTTGCCAAGATCGGCCACAGGGAGTCACTCTCTGATGTAGCCCGTCTGATGAAGGACGACGACGCAGAGGTTCGGAGGAGAGCCGTTGCCTTCATGGGAGATGTAGCTAGTGAGGACGACTGTGAAGAGGCCGTGGAATGTTTGGCCATAGCACTGCAGGACAAGGAGACCACTGTGCGCTCTGAGGCTCTCAAATCCCTGGGCAAGATCAAAGGCGAGAGAGCCTGCGACCTCGCACTATCGACCCTGAAAGACGAGGACTGGCAGGTTCGATACACCGCAGTCACGTCTCTTGGCGAGATCGGACACAACAAAGCCCTCGATTGCCTGGTTGATGTCATGTTCGGGCCTGATGACGAGGAGATCCGCGCCTGGGCAGCCTGGAGCCTTGGTGAGATCAAGGATGAGAGGGCTATAGAGCCTCTGAAAAAAGCATACAAAACCTGTCCCACCGAGGTCATGAAGAAGGCCAGGGACTCACTGACTGAAGTTTACAATATAGAGCTCTGAGCGAATTGGGTGACGGCAAGAAGACATCCGCATATCGATAGGCGAGGAGATCAATGGCTGATCAATGCTTAAAAGACGAATGGTCGAAAGACGAATGGTCAAAGCAGGAGAAGGCGATAGCCCATCGGGCATACAAGGCCGCATACCATCGAGAGTGCGCTTCAGTCTTAGAGAACGTGCGGGGAATGGCGACAAAATGCGATGACCCAACTTCTGTCTGGGAGATTCAGGATTACCTTCGGAAAAAGCAAAAGGAGATCTGCGAGAAGTACGACTTTCGCTATTATGTTATCATCTCGGTTTTTGCCCGGCTGATGTACGACGGTTGGCTCACCAAAGAAGACCTGGCAGGCATAAATGAGGATAAGCTGCAGAGGATAGCCGAGATAGCAGAATTTTATAAAAAATTGTAAAATAATGCGGCGATATCAGGAGAGATCCAATAAGCGGAACAGTATCTCCATTATCCGAGCAGATCTCAAACGACTCAAACAGAGCCTCCACTTCCCATGAAGCTTAACGAAACCTATAACTCTTTGAAAAGATAACAAATATACGAGTGAATTTTTATGAAAGAAGAAGTTTTCTTTGGGGAAGGAATGGCCAGGACGAAGTCTGAATATCCTGACCTCTACAAAGCCATCGTCGGATTGAACGAAGCTGCCTACACAGGCAAAGTCCTGGACTATAAGACCCAGAAGCTGATTGCCATCGCTATCAATGCCGCTGCCTCCGACGACCGGGCAACCAAGAAGCAGATGATGAGCGGCATGAAGGAGCTGGGAATCACCAAAGATGAGATCGTAGACGTTCTGAGAGTAGTCCTCCTCACATCCGGGATGCCACCCTTCACCAAGGGCATGAAGATCTTGTTCGAACTGACTGCAAAATAGAATTCAGCACAATAGAATCCAACACCCTTCAGCTCTTTTTAAAAAGAAGGCAAATCGATCAGTCTGTGATCGCCTTCTTTCTAAGCAATCGGTTGTAGGCTATGGCAAACCTATGTGCCTCATCCCGGATCTCCTGAACGTAAAGCGATGCCTTCTCGTCTCTTCTGATGTCCAGCGGTCCATCGAGTCCCGGAGCATAGATCTCTTCTTCACTCTTGGCGAGCGAGATGATTGGAATCTTCAGCCGCAAGCCCTGCAGTTCTCCGAGAGCTATAGCGAGCTGTCCCTTGCCTCCGTCGATGATGATGAGGTTCGGCATCTCCTGCGCGTCCTCAATGAGACGAGTGTATCGGCGTCGTACGACCTCGGCGATTGATGCGAAGTCGTCTATGCCCTGTACGTCCTTAATCCGAAATCGCCGGTAGTTGCTCTTGTCAGGTCTCCCACCTCGAAACTGCACCATGGAACCTACTGTTGATGTGCCAGCCAGGTGCGAGATGTCGAAGCACTCGATGACCTCCGGTCGAACCGGCAGGCGCAGAGCCTCCTGCAGAGCGACCAGCTTCTGCCTGTCTCCGAAGAAGCCGATCTCCACGTTCTTCTTTGCGAGATCTAAGAGCTCTCTCTTCTCGCCCTGCTTGGGAACTGTAACCCGCACTTTTTTTCCTTTTTGGTAAGTGAGGAAGTCCACAATCGAAGTCTCCAGCGGCTCATCCATTATCAGCTCCTCTGGCGGCTCTTTCTCTGAATAATACTGCACCAAAAACTCCTCTAAAAAATTCTCGCTATGAGCAAAAACATAATCCTCCTTGCCTTCTAGCGTTCCCCGATAAACCTTGAAGAGCATGAGAAAAACGCTCGATCCGTCCACCAGATAGCTGATCACATCCTGATCGTACCTGCGGTTCTTCTCCACCTGCTGCCTCTCTTGAAGGCGCGCCAGAGCATAGATCTCTTCTCGCATCTGTATTGCTCTCTCGAACTCCTGTCTTTGGGAAAGGTCCGCCATCTTCTCTTGCAGGGAGACCAGAAGCTCCTTTGTCTTTCCGCCCAACGCATAAACTGCCCTCGATACTCTCTCCTGGTACTCGGCCTCGTCGATCTTGCCGATGCATGGACCAGTGCAGTGGCCCAAGTGGTAACGCAGGCAGGCCCTCTTTGGCAACCGTTTGCATGTGCGCAGGCCGAAGGTCTTGCGGAGCAATTGGTAGACGAAGGTCCTCTCCCTAGCTGAGGTAAAGGGGCCGAAGAAAGAGCCCTGGCCGGTGGCCTTGCGTGATATCCTTATTCGTGGGAACTTCTCTTCTGTCAGTTCTATGCCGGCGTAACGGGAGGAGTCCTTGAGCTTGATATTGTAGCGTGGCAGATGTTTCTTGATGAGGGTGTTCTCCAGCAGGAGAGCCTCGACCTCGGTATTGGTTACGATGAACTCGAGTCCCCTGACTGCGGCTACGAGTGCCCCGGTCTTGGGGCCGTGATCCTGCTTCTGGAAGTAGTTGGCAACCCTCTTCTTGAGATCTCGGGCTTTTCCAACGTAGATCACGTTTTCCTGATCGTCTTTGAATAGGTAGCAGCCTGGAAGATGTGGGAGTGCGTCGAAGGAGATCATAAATTCGAGGAATATTATTTAGGGGTTAATGCTGCACTCACAGCACTTAATAGCTTCGCTATGGAATCGTCAATAACAGACCTTAATGCAAATCGCTTATTTTGCCATAGACTCTAAGAGCTACTTTGGCCGACGTCTTCTCTTCTCTCGTCCAACGAGATAGCCTCTTTTAAATATTCTCACTGCAACATAGCCTGCCAAGGATAATATCATCAGGCCTGCCAATGTAAGAAAAGCCCAACTGTCCAGGATGCTTGCTGGTGAGAGGGCAACTACCAGGGGAATGACTGTGCTCTTTTCCTTGCAGACGATCTCGCAGCCCAACTGGTAATCCTGAACAGCAGCATTTCTGTCCACCTGCACTGTGAAGTCGGCTACAGAAACCGATCCTGGGGACAGGTCTCCGAGAGTTGCCCAAGAGCCCTTTGCATAGAAAGGAGGAGCAGTCAGCAACCTGGCTGAACAGTTATGAAAAGCAGTGGCTCCGTCATTGATAACAGCCAGCGTCAAGTTCTCGATTGCTCCGGGATGAAGCTTGCCACTGCAGCCTGAGATCTTCAGGGGTTCACCCTTTCCTTCCACAAATACCCTAACTGTGAGGTTCTGCCTCTCGGCCTCATAGAGTGGAAAGATCTCATTATTTTTTGCGCTGACATCCGCCTGCCTCTCATATGCCACATCCAGGACCAACTCCTGCCATCCGGATGCCAACTCATTTGATCTGACGCCAAAATAAAGAGGTGCCTTCTCACCCGCAGGAAGACTTTCAAGATGCTGCGGACCGGAGGTCACCACTACAGTCCCTGATCCGCGGAGAACAGCGTTGATGTTTGCGGCATCGCAGCTCTTCAGCTCTTCATTCATCTCCTGCAGAATGTCCTCCTCGGAACCGCTTTGGTTGATGAGCATCAGCTCCTGCAGCTCGCCGGCATTTGCCAGGTCTATCTCAAGAACGCATTCGCCCGGCAACAACGCCGGGTTGACAACCGTTGCGACAAGACTGGGCTGGCCCAGGGACTTGTAGTGATCATCAGCAAAAAATAAGAGGTCATCTGACTGGCCAATGCCTGCGATGAGAAGCAGGATGCTGATGATATGCAGGATCTTCATCCTGAAATAGATTATTTTGCATTGCCTTTAAGCATATCTATCATCTATCTGGACAGCACAGTGCTCAAGAAAAAGCAGGCCGCCGCCGTCAAAATAATAGTTGCTCCGGATGGGACATCCAGCTCATAGGATATCAGCAGGCCAATGATCACAAAGACGGCTCCAAGGAAGATAGATCCACTCATGATGGCTGGCAGGCCCTTCATATGTCGCCGGCTTATGGCTCCAGGAATGGTGAGAAGGGCTATGACCATGATGATGCCCACGATCTTGATGAGGATAACAACCGAGAAGGCAACCATCCCCAAGAGCAGAAGGCGAAGGGCCTGGACCGGCAGGCCTATGGCTTCGGCGTAGACTGGATCAAAGCTCAAGAGGAGGAATTCCTTGTAGAGCAGAAAGACCAGTGCTAGGATGATCAAGGTGAGCGTGAGGATGAGCAGCACATCGCTTCTGGTAACAGCCAGGATATTTCCGAAGAGGTAGCCATATAGGTCCCTGGCATACCCCTGGGAGAGAGTAAGAAGCATTATGCCTAGAGCCATTCCAGTGGCCATGAAGACGCCGATGGCAGTGTCCTCGGATACCCGGGCCCTGGTGCTGACCATGCCAATGCCGATCGCCGTCAGGACTGCCGATACTATCCCAAAGGCCAATGGATCGTAGCCCAGGAAGTAACCCAGGCCAATTCCGCCAAAGGCGGCATGGGCTATGCCGTCGCTTATGAATACAATCCTGTTCAAAATTACATAAATTCCGATTATGCCGCAGAGTACAGCAGCCGCCAGGCCCGCCAGAAGGGCATTTCTCATGAACTCGTAGGAAAGAAAATTCAGATCAATCATGTTCCCTCAAGACTCGGTGGGGCGTGCCGTGTGCTATCATCTCGACCGGGCAGCCGTAGGCCTTCTCGATGTCCGCGCTCGTCAGCTCCCTGGAGCCGTGGTAATAAAGTCGCTGGTTTAGGCAGGCGATTTTGCTCACGTAGGTGGATATGGCTGTGACATCGTGCGACACCAGCACAATGGCTATGCCCAAATCTCGATTGAGGTGACAGAGGAGGTCGTAGAAGTCCGTCTGCTGGGCGGAGTCGACGCCTGCGGTAGGCTCGTCTAAGAGGAGCAATTGGGGATCTGAGACCAGAGAGCGGGCTACAAAGACCCGCTGCTGCTCTCCTCCCGAAAGGGCTCCGATCTCGCGGTCTGCTCGATCCTGCATTCCCACAGCCTGCAGAGCCCGCTGAGCTGCCTCTCGGTCCTCGTGGCCGTAGCGGCGCATGAGTCCCTTTCGGCTGTATCTGCCCATGAGCACAACGTCCAGAACCTTAACTGGAAAGCTGGAATCAAAGATAGTCTTCTGGGGCATGTAGCCCACGTGGCTTCTGGCCGCCGCAGGAGGCAGGCCGAAGAGAGTGATCTCGCCGCGGTCGGGTTTGATCAGGCCGAGCATGACCTTTAAGAGAGTTGATTTGCCGCCACCGTTGGGACCGATGAGGCCCAGGAAGTCGCCGGCGAAAAGCTCAAGGCTAATGCTCTCCAGCACGGCATGCTCTGCTCGGCAGACCCAGAGGTCTCTGATTGATACTATTTTATCCATATTTTCTGGCACTTTGTCCAAAGCTTTTTCTTTCACGAATCCTTCAGTCATGTCATCAAGTCAAGCTCGAAGCGATCGCCCGGCCCGCATATTTCATGTTGTTCAGATAGTCTCCTGCCAGAGGGTCAAGGGTCGTGATGCTAGCGTTCATCTCTTTCGCTATGACCTCTGCCGACTTGGGGTTGAACTCAGGCTCAATGAATACGGTGGTGATGTTGTTCTCCCTGGCCAGGTCGATCACCTGGCTTAAGTACTTTGGTCCGGGCTCTTTCTCGTTCTCCATGAGCGGCACCTGCTCAAGAGCATAGTCACGGGCGAAGTAGGTCCAGGCTGGGTGGTGCACTACGAAGATCTTCTTCTTGGATGCGGCAAAGCTGCTATTCAGCTCCTCGTCCAGGGCTTTGAGCTGTTCCATATAATTATCTCGATTCTGAGAATAATAATCTTTATTGGCAGGATCGACCTGAATCAGGCCGGAGCAGATGTTCTGCACCTGGACGGCTGCGTTCTTCAGCGAGATCCAGATGTGTGGGTCCATCTCGTCCTCGCTCTCGGAGATGAGGTCGATGCCCTTGGAGGAGTCGATTACGGTCATGTTCTTGTTGGCCTGCAAAAGTCGATCTATCCAGAATTCCAGGCCGGCTCCGTTCATGACATAAAGGTCAGCCTTGGACATATCTACCATCAAAGAAGGCGTCGGCTCGAAGGTGTGCGGCTCGGCACCTGGCGGGACCACTACAGTGACGGCGACCCGATCTGCCCCGACGGCGCGCACAAATTCAGCGAGAGGCGCAATGGTTGTGGCCACGTTGATCTTATCCGTAGCATTATCAGAGAGGGCAGAGGACTGGGGTTGGTCCTGGGAGATGCAGCCACTGAGGGCGGCCATTGCCAGGAAAGTTAAAATTATTAAGAATTTATTAAAATTGTTAATCATACTACTACACCCTTTTTA
>JAJRAX010000143.1 GCA_028679775.1 Methanothrix sp.
CATCCGTCCATCATCTGGTCTGCCGATGTTGAGAGGATAGATGCCACGCCAATAGTCACCGGAACGACGGTTTATGTCCTGGCTGGAAACGGCACGCTCTATGCCTTTGATCTCCGGAAGGGAGTTTTATTATGGAGCTCGCAGATGAATGGATGGGTCTTTCAGACAGCCACCCCGGCCAGCAGCAACGACCTGGTCTTCGCCGCTGCAGACTCAGGAATCCTATCAGCGTTCTGCTCATCGACGGGTGAAGAGCTTTGGAGCCGGAGCCTGACAGACAAGAGGTTTGAAGCCCCCATCACATATCTCGATGGCCGAATTTTTCTAGGAGAAGGAAGCGCCTATGGTGCCGGGGAGAAGAGATACCTCTGCTTCTTCGAGAATGGAACTGAGTGCTGGAACCATTCGGACATGACCCGGGGCTACCAGTGGTGCGGATCCTGCGCTGCCGGCGACTATCTGATATTCGGTCAAAATGACGGACGACTCAAATGCGTTAACCGGTTCACCGGTGCCCTGTCTGATGAGCTAAATCTCAACGATAGCTCAAGGATCAGCTTCTTCAGGGCCAAACCGGGCAGAATCCGCTCATCAGTCACTTTTCATGAAGGCAGCATCTACACCACATCGGAGTTGGATGCTCAGCAGGGCTATGCCTGGAAGATAGGATTTGATGCGAAGACTGGTCGCCTCCTGGACCTCGGCTGGAGCAGTGCAGTAGGCTTTTCCACATCCACCCCAGCAGTGGTCGGCGACAGAGTCTACCTGGGCGTGGGTGAGCATGGGCACTCCGGTGCCCTGGTATGCCTGGACGAGAAGAACGGCGAGCCGATCTGGTCTTATCCGGTGCCTTCCGGCGTGAAGTCCTCTCCGGCCATATCAATCTCATCAGCAGAGCCCAGGATTGTCTTTTCAGTGTCTCAGGTCAACGGCTCACTCTATTGCCTCAAGGACAGAGGAGACGAAGCCGAGCTGCTGTGGATGTGCAACCCGCCTGACGACGGTTATATCCTGGGCGGAGCTGCCATCTCCGACGGACGGATCTGCTTTGGAACTGAGGGCGACCAGCGTTATGGAAAGCTGTACTGCCTGGGCGAAGGAACCGATGAAGGATCCTGGCCCCAGTTTCATAATAACCCTGAGCACACCGGATCGGCAACCTCTCGCGCACCTCGCACCAATCAAACCGCCTGGGTAAGCGAGATGATTGGGGCCCAGCCAGGCTCCTCGCCCTCCGTGGCCGAAGGACGGGTCTATGTAAATTGCATTAACAACCTTACTGCTCTTGATCAAAACACGGGAAAATCACTCTGGAGCCATCCGATCAATTCCGCAGGAGATTATGCCTTTGGCTCTTCACCCGTTTACGACAGTCATTTTGTCCTCTTCGGCTCAGACAAAACCTACTGCCTCAACGCCTCTGACGGTCGAAAGCTATGGAGCTTTGCGCCACCCAGCGGCAGGCCGGCAGTAGACGGCAGCCCGGCAGCGGCTGAAGGACGGGTATTGGTCAGCGACTGGGACGGCCATCACTATTACTGTCTGGATGAAGAGACCGGCTTGGAGGTGTGGAACATCACAGTCGATGGCAACGCCCAATCCACACCGGCCATTTTCCGCAATAAAGTGGTCCTGGCCAGTTGGGACTGGGGTCAAGGTGGAAGGATATATTGCCTGCACCTGGAGAACGGAACTGAGATATGGAGACGTGACACTGAAAACTCACCCTGCGGCTCAGCAGCCCTGTTCGAGGACCGGGTCTTCTTCGCCACCTATAATTTCCAGGGAACGGGCGACCTTCTTGCCCTCAGCCTGGAAAATGGCACAGTTCTCTGGAAGGCAGAGGTCAGCCCCACAGACAGCACACCTGCGGTAGCCGATGGCCGGGTATTCTTATGCGGCGGCTGCGAGGGCTTTTCAGATCTGCAAACGTACTGCTTTGATGCCCAGACTGGAGACCTTATCTGGAAGACGCCGGCAGAGGAGAGGATCGGAGACTGGAGGTGCTCTCCTGCCTATGCTGATGGCATGCTCTATGCCGGCAGTCCGGACTATGTCGAGTACGGCGGAGTCAATGCCCTGTATGCCGACAGCGGCAAGACTGCCTGGAGATATGATCAGGGTGGCTCCTCGCCTTCAATCGCAGGAGGAATGCTGTTTACCATTGGCAGGGGTCGAGTGTATGCTTTTTCAGACTAATACTATTAGGAGGTTTAGCACAAAATGAACTCGGCAAAATCAGCTATTGCCTGGCTGGCAATGGCAATCGTAGCTACGGCAGCTATCATTATAGCGTCGGGCAGCATAGACGAAGGAGGTGACTGGCCACAGTTCCATCTGAACTCAGAGCATCAGGGAGCTTGTCTGTCCTCTGCACCCCATGACAACCGGACCGCATGGGAGAGCGAGAGCATCGGTGCCCAGGATGGATCTTCGGTATCGGTTGCAGGCGGATGCGTTTATGTCAACTGCATTGACCGACTGGTCTGTCTTGACCGATCGTCAGGAAGGACGCTTTGGAATGTCACTCTATCTCCCACAGCCGATGTCTGCAATGTTTGGGGATTTTCACCCGTTTACCATGACGGCCTGCTCTTTTTGACAGGCTCCAAGGTCGTCTGCCTCAATGCCACAAACGGCCTAGAGCAATGGAGCTTTTCCTTCCCAACGAAAAGGGGCTCGGTAGACGGTGGACCGGCTGTGGTTGACGGTCGGGTAATCGTTGGCGACTGGGATGGCCACCACTACTACTGCCTGAACGAATCTACAGGAGAAGAGACCTGGAACTTCACAGTTGAAGGCAACGCTCAGTCCACACCCGCCATTTCCGATGGTCTGGTGGTCCTGGCTGGCTGGGAGTGGGGCCTTGGTGGAAGGATCTACTGCCTGGACCTGGAAAATGGAACTGAGATATGGAATCAAAGCACCAGCAACTCTCCATGCGGCTCGGCAGCCCTCTTCAAAGACCGAGCATTTCTCACCACCTACAACTTCGAAGGAGATGGCGATATCCTGGCAGTATCTCTTCACAACGGTAGCCTGCTCTGGCAAAAGAGCATAGCTCGTAGCGACAGCACACCTGCACTGGCTGATGGACGTCTCTACGTCTGCGGCGGAGCCGATGGCTTCAGCGACAAGGCCACATACTGCTTCGACGCCGAAAACGGAGATCTCATCTGGAAGACAGAGCCACAGGACGAGATCGGCGAATGGAGATGCTCTCCAGCCTATGCCGACGGCCTGGTCTTCGTGGGACAGACGCAGAACATGAATTACACTGCCCTATGCGCTCTTGATGCTGCCACCGGCAAGATGGTCTGGAGATATCCTGCAGGCGGCTCGGCTCCAGCAGTAGCCGACGGCCTGATCTACAGCATCGGATACGGCAGGGTGTATGCTTTTGGCGAAGGGGGAGGCAGCTCTTGATGGCTCAGGATTTTAAAGGCTGCAGGGCCCTCCTCCCGGCCCTTTTTATCATCATCCTCTGCAGTCAGGCTCAAGCCGACTTCGTCACATTCCAGGCAGACAACCAGCGGTCCGGCAACGTCAGCGGCACAGGTCCAAAAGAGGCAAACCTTCTCTGGAGCATTAGCCTGACAGGCCACGGTTATGTTGGAGCGGCCGCAGTCGTCTCTGGCGATAGGATATTCGTCTCCAACTGGCCTGACATGACATTCAAGGGAGAGATGGGTCTAGTCTGCCTGAACAGCTCAGACGGCACCCGTCTGTGGATCAATGCTCTTGGCGGCAAAGGCGCAGCGTCAACTCCGGCTTTGGAGGGCGACCGGATATTCACGGGATCATACACAGGAGACATCTACTGCATTGACATCAGGACAGGAGAGACCTTGTGGAGCCAAAAAATAGAGCCTGACCCCCAGTGGTGGGGTGTGGCCTCATCGCCACTAGTTCAGGATGATGTGGTTTACGTCATGAGCTTCTCAGACGGAAACCTGCATGCTCTGAGCCTGGAAGGAAAAGAGCTGTGGAATCTGTCCACAGGCCAGGTGAGCCCATATCTGTCTGCTGCCGCATTCGAAAACAAGCTCTACATGCCAGGTGGCGACCCGGCCATATATTGCCTTGATGCGGCATCAGGAAAGCTCTTGTGGAAGCAGGTGACCTCAGCCCAGATCACAGCGACGCCCACGCTCGCAGAAGATATGGTCTACCTGGTCACTGCAGATGCCCTCCTGGCTCTGGATAACGAGACCGGCGAGCAGATCTGGAGAGCAGAGATCAATGGAACCATCTCCTCCCCGGCAGTCTCCTTCGGACGGGTCTTTTTGGGGTCCGATGACAGCCCTGCAGGACACATGAACTGCTTTGACGCGAAAAACGGCACTCTTTTGTGGAGGACGGAGGCAAATGGCCCTGTCAAGTCCTCGCCTCTCGTCATAAACGGGCTGGTCTATTTCGGCACTAGCTGCGATGACGGCATTGTCTGCGCTCTGCATGCCTCAAACGGTTCCGTCAGGTGGTCGTATCCAGTAAATGCCTTCATCATGTCCTCGGCATCTGCATCAGACGGAACTCTCTACATGGGGTCTGACGACGGCAAGCTGTACGCATTCGGCACCAGACCCAGGGGCCTCCTCTGGAAGGGAGAGGTCCTGCTGGATGATACAGGAGTCAATATCACAGCCGACAGCGGCAAGAGCTATCAGGTCAAAGGAATCTGTGCCCTGTCAGCTCTGGTCAATGCCGCAGAGGGGAGCGGCCAGAACTTGGAGATAAACGACTCACTCTACGACCTCTTCGGTCTGCAGATAAAATCGATAGGCGATATTCACGCCGATGGTGAGAATTCCTGGCGGTTCTGGATAAACTATCCTGACGAAGCAGTCCCCACATCTGGGCCAGATCTCATCGACCTGAACGATGGTGATCGAGCGATATTCTATTTTGGAGACAGGCGGTCAAATCCAGAGGACTCGCCCCGCCTGGAGATCACAGTTCGGGTCATCCAGAGGAGGCCTGAAGCCCTTTTTTTAACAGTCGGCGGCCAATCCCAGATTAAGCAGGCATCCAATGGATCCGTTTTAAATGTTACTATCCTCTCACCAGAAAATGCCACAAACCTCTCCTTATACGAACTGATATTTATAGAGATGATTGATGATGAGGCCGCCTCCAGCCTGGCTATTCCACTTCAGAAGGCCCGGGAGAAAGGTGTGCCGATAATAGTGATAAACTCCGGAGTATATGAGAGTCTGGCAAATGTCAACCTCACAGATCATCCATTCATCCAGCAATACTGGGACTATGGCCAAGTCGAGAACATGAGACGCCTGTTCACCTACCTAGCCGCAAATTTCTGTGGCCTATCCCTTCGTGTGCAGGATCCTCTGCCGACTCCAACTGAATATATCTATCACCCGGATTCCCCGGACATATTTGAAAATATTACAGATTATCTGAGCTGGTATGCTGGCAAAGACGGATACAAATTCAATTCATCCGCTCCAACGATTGGCGTGCTCAGCTACTATCAGGATCTGGATCAGCCGGACAGATCGGTGCTGATCCGCACTATAGAGGATAATGGCGCCAATGCAATTGACCTGGGCATATCCAACAGCTCATCTCTTCAAAGATTTTTTGCCGTTAATAATACCACTATTATAGATGCTGCAGTTCTCACCAAATCCTTTCGACTCAACTACGGCGATCCCGATCAGGGAATAGCCGATCTGCAAAAGCTCAATGTGCCTGTGCTGAGAGGACTGAGGCTCTACTATCAGACCGCCGAGGAATGGTCGAACAGTACAGGTATCGAGCCTACTGAGATCTATTTCCAGATAGCTCTGCCTGAGATGGACGGAGCGATTGAGCCTATTGTCATCTCAGCCAGAAACGAATCAGGATATCAGCCCATAAGAAGCCAGATGGAATGGCTCGCAGACCGTGCGGTGGCCTGGGCCGATTTGGGCAGGATCAACAACTCGGCCAAGAAGGTTGCCCTGATCTACTACAATCACGGCGGCGGGAAGGATAACATCGAGGGCTGCTACATCAATGTGCCCAGAAGCCTGCAAAACATTCTCGATGGTTTATTGGAGGACGGGTATAGCGTGAATGGAACGGTTCCTGAGGAGATGGCTCTGGTCGATCTTCTGGTTCATCAGGGTACCAACGTGGGATCCTGGGCTCCGGGAGAGCTGGATGCTATGGTCAGGGCCGGCAACGCCACTCTTCTGCCTGCCGGGATATACGAGGAATGGTTCCACGAACTGCCTCAAGACAAGCAGGAGGAGGTAACGGCCATGTGGGGAACTCCCCCCGGAGAGATCATGGTCTATGCAAACCAGTCGGGCAAGTACATGGTAATTCCCAAGCTGTCTTTCGGAAACGTCATCCTCCTGCCGCAGCCAAGCAGAGGATGGCTTGAGAACAACACTGTTCTCTATCACTCCAAAGACATACCGCCACATCATCAGTATATCGCGTTTTATCTATGGCTCAAGAAGGGATTTGGAGCGGACGCGATCGTTCATCTGGGAAAACATGGCACAGAGGAATGGCTGCCAGGAAAGGAGTGCGGAATATCCATAGTTGACTCGTGGCCTGCTTTGCTCATACAGGATATTCCTGTGGTCTATCCTTACATCGTTGACAACATCGCTGAAGGGACCCAGGCCAAACGCAGGGGAGATGCTGTGATGATCACCCATCTTACGCCACCAATCGTAGCCTCCGGGCTGTACGGCAACCTCACCAATCTGGAAGAGACGGTTTTTCAGTACAAGAACGTTGAGAACGCTAGCGTTAAGGAGGACTACAAGCGGCAGATCATCAACATCAGCCGTGAGATGCACCTGGACGAAGACCTGAATGTGGATGCGGCCAACATATCTTCCAACGAATCAGCCTTCAATCTTTTTGCTGACGACCTTGAGAGGTACCTCTATGAGCTGAAGAGCCAGTTCATGCCCTACGGCCTGCACGTCTTCGGCCAGCCGCCTGTCGGTGAGCCTCGAATGGGCCTGATCCGATCGATGTTGGACGACGGCCTGACGCAAGAGGTTGCAGCTCTCATATCTTATTATGATTATCCAAATCCGGCCCGCCTTGATATGGAGAGACTGCTCAATAACAGTACCACAGATCTTCTGGCAGAGGTGATGGAAAACGGGACATCTCCGGAGGACGCCCAGATGCTGATCCTGGGGAATGCCTCTGAAAACCTGACTGCTCTGCTTAACCTCTCCCTGCAGTATGCCGATAATATTGCCGCATGCTCGGCGGAGGTGCCCGGCCTCGCTGGCGCCCTGGAGTCAAATTATACTCAGCCGTCGCCTGCAGACGACCCCATTCGCGATCCGACAGTCCTTCCTACAGGCAGAAACTTCAGATCTGTGGACCCCCGCCGCGTTCCAACTGAAGCCGCCTGGCGGGTGGGAAACGATCTGGCAGAAAAGCTCGTCGATTGCTACCAGACGGAGCATAACGGATCCTACCCGAAGAAGATGGCAATAGTGCTCTGGGCCTGGGCCATGACAGACCACGGTGTGGTCGAGTCCGAGATCTTGAGCCTGGTCGGAGCGAGACCCGTCTACGATGCTTACGGAGGCGTCACTGACGTGCAGCTCATCCCACTCTCAGAGCTTGGTCGGCCCAGAATCGATGTGGTTGTCGTGCCGTCCGGCCTGCACAGGGACCTGTTTCCTGAGAAGCTGCAGCTTTTGGACAGGGCCATCCGTCTGGC
>JAJRAX010000144.1 GCA_028679775.1 Methanothrix sp.
CGCGTCTTCGTGGTCGGCACCCTCACTGAGAAGGATGATATCGGAGGAGACACAGAATACTGGAGAGGCAGAGTTGTAGATCCCACAGGAAGCATCCTCATTTATGCCGGTCAATACCAGCCCGAGGCGGCCCAGCTTCTGGCTTCAATGGATGCACCCTCCTTCGTGGCAGTGGTCGGCAAGACCAACCTCTACCGGACAGATGACGGCAACATCATCATATCTCTGAGAGCCGAATCAATCCAAAAAGTGGACGAAGCAACCCGAAATCAGTGGATAATGGACACAGCCAGGCGAACCCTGGAGAGGCTCGTAGAGCTAAAGAATGTGAAGCCAATTGCATTGTCCAGTGAATTTGCCACGGCAGACAACGTCCCTGCCGCTCCTACATCCACTACCACCACTCCAACACAGGACGCTGAGAGAGCTGTCCAGCATTATCACACAGACATCGATCACTTCCGGCAGATGATACTTCGCGCGCTCACCTCTTTAAAGTCTGATCTATCCAAGAGAATCTCTGAGCCGGAGGTCAAGCCCACTGAGAAGAATCCTGCCCGGAGCGAAGACAAATCCGCCGCTGAGAGAGTAAGTGGTGAGCCACCGGCCCCTCGAAAAAGCAAGCAAAAAAAGAGCGAGTCCCTATCGGCCTGGCCAGAAGCCGGGAGCGATGATGAGGTAGAAACCATCAACATCGGCAAGAAGAGCTGAAAAGTTATATATAATATGCAGAAGCGTTATAGAATGGGTGAATCAAAAATGGTAATCGGAGTAACGATGGTAAAGGTGGTGCCGGGACAGGAGAAGACCGTCTACAACGCCTTGCAGGAGATAGACGGGATCAAGGATGTCTACCATGTCTTCGGCGAATTCGACTTTGTGGTCATCATCGAGGTCGAAGGCCTGAGCATGCTCAACAAACTGGTGGACGTCATCCGAGAGATCGATAACGTAACCGCCACCCAAACAGTAGTCGGGGCAGAACTGTAGCCCCAATCCCCTTTTTATGGAAATTGCCGAAGAGCTGGCCAAGCACCAAAAGGCCATATCAGTAGCTGAATTTTTTGAAAAGAACCGTCAGATCCTGGGATTCGACTCTGCTCCACGCGCTCTGATCACCTGCGTCAAAGAGGCGGTGGACAACTCTCTGGACGCCTGCGAGGACGCAGGAATACTGCCGGACATCTTTGTGCAGATAAAGAAGAGCGGCGATTACTATCAGGTTATCATCGAGGACAACGGCCCGGGCATTGTGCCTGAGGAGATACCCCGTGTCTTTGCCAAGCTGCTCTATGGATCTCGGTTTCACACTCTGCGACAGAGCCGCGGCCAACAGGGCATCGGCATATCCGCAGCGGTTCTCTACACTCAACTCACCAGCGGCAAGCCCACCCGCGTCATCTCCAAGATCGCGCCCACAAGGCCTGCTCGCTACTGCGAGCTGCTCATCAACACAGCCAAGAACGAGCCGGAGATTCTCAAGTCGGAGGATGTGGACTGGGAGAGGCCCAGAGGCACGCGAATCGAACTTGAGATGGAGGGCTCATATGTTAGAAGCCGCCGCCAGTCGGTTTACGGCTCACTGAAGAGCACGGCCATCGTCAACCCCCATGCCCGCCTGACTTTAGTGGAGCCGGAAGGAAACATGGAGGTCTTCGAGAGGGCTACAGAGAGCCTGCCGAAGAAGGCCTACGCCATATCCCCGCATCCAGCGGGAATTGAGCTGGGTGAGCTGATAAAGCTGCTCCGCTACACTGACAAGAAGAAGCTTCGCGTCTTTTTAAAGGAGACATTTTCATCTATCGGAGCCATATCTGCCCAGGAGCTATGCAGCCTGGCAGGTCTCGATCCTGATGTGCCACCTGTGGATCTGGACCATGAGGCTGCCAAGAAGCTTCATGCTGCCTTCAAGCAGATCAAGGTCAAGTCTCCGCCGGTCGACTGCCTCTCACCTATCGGCGAGGAGCTGATCAAGGCCGGCCTCGAAAAGGAGTTTCGCCTGGACTTCATAGCAACCACGGTTCGACCTGTATCTGTCTACTCAGGCAATCCTTTCTTAGTCGAGGTGGGACTGGGATTTGGAGGAGAGCTGGAGAGGGAGAGCAGAATCGAGCTCTTGCGCTTTGCCAATCGAGTCCCCCTCGTCTATCAGCAGGGAGCCTGCGCCATGACTCATGCTGTGGAGAGCGTCTCCTGGAAGAACTACTCATTGAGCCAGCCTACAGGAAGCGGTGTTCCTGTTGGCCCGGCAGTGCTGCTGATTCATGTCGCGTCTACAAATATCCCCTTCACCTCTGAGAGCAAAGATGCTGTTGCCGATGTTCCTGAGATTCTGGTCGAGATCGATTTGGGCCTCAAGGAGGTGGCCAGAAAGCTGCGTCGTTACTTGAGCCGCCAGAGCATTCTCTCTGAGAGACGAGAAAAGGAGGAGATCATCAGAAAGATACTGCCCAGAATCGCCAAGAAGCTCTCAGAAGTTCTAGGAAAGGGGGAGCCGGATATCGGGCCGGTTGTGGCCAAGATCATGGGCAACCTTCTCGTCTATCGGAAGGTGGAGAAGAGCAACGGGCACCTGTTCGTCAAGATCCTTGTGGAGAACCACAGCGATCTCTTGCGCTCTTTCAAGCTGCATGAGGTGCTGGCAGTTCAGGCCGATAGAGTTACCCCGGAAGCCAGGGTCATCTCTATGGCAGACGGCTACGATTATCATTGGAAGCTCTCCATTGCGCCAGGCAAGAGTGCAGCACTCAGCTATAGCATCGCCTCCGACGGCGTCACACTTACAGAGCCGGTGATAGAGGGACTGGATGCAGAAATAGTCACAGGGGCCAGGGTGATCTAGCCAATGGAAAAATCTGCTGAGAAGAAAGAATTCGAGCTAGCGAGATCGATAGAAAAAGAAGAAAAATCAAAGAGGGCTGAAGAGAGGCTTCTGGGCTTGGCCGATTCCCTTTACAATCAGTTTTTGCTGGGAATTGTGCCTCACATCTCATTGCCATCCCGAACCAAAGCAAATATCGAGTACTCCAGCAAAGAGGATGTATGGGTTTATGGTGACCAGGAGACAACTCGCTCAGTCAATACCGTGCGGGGGGCCAAGACGCTTCTCAAGACAGTTCACCTGGCCGAGCTGCTGATCAAGGAGCACCTCAAAAATAACCGCGGCTCGACATTAAGAGAGATCTACTACATCTCCGAGAACTGGGATATCGCCAAGTTCCATGAGCAGGCGGAGAGCGACAGGCTCATCGAGGACCTTGAGATCGTGACAACAATGCATCGAGAGGACTTTCATGTTCGTCCAGAGGAAGATGGAGCTGCAGTCTTCGGCCCTCTACGCCTCAAGGAGCAGACCCGCCGCGGCGAAAAGGAGATGCATTGCCAGGAAGATGTGGGTGAGGCCGGCTACCAGATCCCATTCAACGTGGACAACATCGAATTCCTGAGCCACGATGCAAAGATGGTCATGGCCATAGAGACCGGCGGAATGTACGCCCGGCTGATTGAAAACGGCTTTGATGAGGAGTACAATGCAATCCTCGTTCACATCAAGGGACAACCGGCCCGCTCCACACGCCGAATCATCAAGAGGCTCAATTCAGAGCTGAAGCTTCCTGTTGTGGTCTTTACTGATGGCGATCCCTGGTCCTACCGGATCTTCGCCAGCATTGCCTACGGCGCCATCAAGAGCGCTCATCTCTCCGAGCATCTGGTGACGCCGTCAGCCCGCTTCCTGGGTGTCCAGCCGAGCGACATCGTAGACTACAATCTATCAACGGACAAGCTGACGGATAAGGATCTTCAGGCTCTGAGAAGCGAGCTGACCGACCCACGGTTCAACACGCCCTACTGGGAGAAGCAGATCAAGCTGCAGCTCGACCTCAAGAAGAAAGCAGAACAGCAGGCCTTTGCCGGAAAGGGCCTGGACTATGTGACAAAGACCTATTTGCCTGAGAGGCTTTCTGAGATGGGGATAATTTAGTTGACAATTGATTTCCATACTCATATCTACCCGGAGGCAGTGGCCGCCAAGATCCTGCCTGCTGCTAAGAGAAAGCTGAAGGTGGCGGTGCCGGGAACGGGCGCGCCAGGCGATCTGTGCAGCATGATGAAGGCCGCAAGCGTAGCCGGATCGGTTCTCCTGCCACTGGCCAAGGGCCAGGAAGACGTCACTCGCCTCAACGACTGGGTTATATCTGTGGCAAAAGCGAACTGCGAGCTGACTGCTTTTGGTGCAGTTCATCCTTTTATGCCTGACCTGGAGGCGGAGCTGGATCGGCTCGCGTCAGCCGGGGTTCTGGGCGTCAAGATGATGCCACTGCTCCAGCAGGTTTATCCCGACGACACTCGCTGTGAGAGGCTTTACGAGGCGCTGATAAAGAGAAAGATGATTCTGGTGGCCCATGCAGGACGGGACCCTCTGGATCGTCCAGAGGTCTTCGGCACTCCTGAGAGATTTGCGGCAGCCATTTCTTCATTTCCGGAACTTAAAATTGTTTTAGCGCACCTAGGGGGGCTGCGCATGTGGGATGAGGTCCGGCGTCACCTTCTGCCGGCTGGCGGAAACGTCTATTTCGATACGGCTTATGTCTCCTTTTACATGGATCGCCAGGACATGGCCGAGCTGATCAGAGACATCGGCCCGGAAAGGGTCATGTTCGGCAGCGACTATCCCTGGGAAGAACCGGGAAGAGCTGCAGAGATCGTCCAAGGCTTGGTGCTCGACGAAGCCGAAAAAGAAGCTGTTCTCCACAAGAATGCGGAAATGTTGCTTGGCCTGTAGATCTGATTTTTTTGACATGATTGTGTGGACCTGATCCAAAAGCTTTTACTTCTTGAGAATAGATACCCAGATCCATGAAACGAGATCTGCTTGACATTCTAGCCTGTCCGCTATGCAAAGGCGATCTAACTTTAGAGGTCTTCGAGGAGAACGAGAAGGAGATAGTAACCGGCAAGCTCTCTTGCAAGGCCTGCAATGAATGCTATCCGATCGAAGACGGCATACCCAACATGCTGCCACCTGACCTGAGAAATTGACCCTTTTTGGTCGCGCCACAAGCAAAATATTTATACAATATTATGAGATATATGATGTGGGGGAGAAGGCAATGGATCATGAGGTTCACATCAACAACGGGGACATGCAAGCCAGACCTCTAGTCCTCCGTCTCCTTCCCGGCGAGGAGACCATATTCAACCTCAAGGTAATAAATCACGGTGAGCCGTCCAATATATCTCTGCAGGCCAGCAGTCCGGTCTTCAAGGCAGTACGTTTGAGAAAGCCTGATCACTATGTGGTCATGGAGGAGGTCATACCTATCATGGCCAGGATGCCGGCTAACAGCAAGCGCCTCGACGGCGAGATTCTTCTTACTGGAGGCGGAAGGGAAAGCCGGGTGCCAATTACGCTTTTGCGCGATTCAGAAGATCCTGGCGACGATTTAGAGGACCCAGGTCTACAGAGGGACGAGGAATGTAGAGACGATTCCGTGGGGGAGGATCTGGTGAGAGAAGACTCAGACGATGATGGATATGATGAGGAGGATGCAATCGATGTCAATGATGAAGACATCGATGATGAAGACTCCGAGTCACCGGGCAGGCGTCGCCGATCCGAGGGCGATGAAGAGGATGAAGAGAAGGAGCCCAGGCGCATAGCATTCTCGCGGGATCGTGATCTGCAAAGCTACAGAGCTGCTCGGATGAAGAGGGCAGAGAGAGCTGCAGTGGGACATGATTCCGGAAGGCCCTCAGGTTCCGGTCGAGCTGCAGATCGTTTCGATAAGGATTGTGACGAGGATGGCGATGATGATAATGATAATCGCATTATCCACCGGTACAGCACTCGAATCGACGATCGTTTTGTAGACCGAGATAGTGCACAGGAAGAAGAAAAGCAGGAGGAGGGGCCCAGTTTGCTGCCAAGGCAGGTGAGGCCGATCTCTCCTGAGGTGCCGGGCGAGCAAGACGAACGGCCAAATCCAAATAGCGGATATGAGGAAGGCTATCAGGACTACCGGCAGGAAGCTGACAGAGAGAGCCGGGAGATCATCCATCAGGCCGAGAAGGAGGCAGTCTCTGAAGAGCCGGTAGCGAGGACGTATGGAGCTGGAGAGGAGTACTATGAGCAAGAGGATGAGTCTTCTTCTCCGTCCTCTGCATTTATGGATAAGCTGGACGGCTTTTCCGGACCGGCTTCAATAAAGACAATTCCTGCTGCCATATTCCTGGCTTTAGTTGCCGTTTTGGTTTTGACGTTTATAGTCGAGAGCATTCCTGAGTTTGCCGGGGCTCTGGGGTCGTCCATACTGATCGTTACCCTTA
>JAJRAX010000145.1 GCA_028679775.1 Methanothrix sp.
GAGCATCGGGCAGGCAGATGGATTTTCTAAAAGGCATTTCATGCGGGGTGTGATCCTGCCTCCCGGTAGGACCACTGAGGAGGGGCGGCTGGTGGACGAGAGCGGTTTTCCTGGTGACGTGGTTATAGAAAAGGGAGTCTGGCAGAAGGGCAAAAGCATCTTCGACGTTGCAGATGGCCTCGCGGAGGAGGACATCATACTCAAGGGTGCCAATGCTCTGGACCTGGAGACCGGACAGGCGGCTGTTCTCATCGGCCACTCGAGTGGAGGCACGACTATCGCCGCCCTGGCAGCGTCGGCGGGCCGTCGGGTGCGGCTCATGCTTCCAGTGGGCCTGGAAAAGCGCGTCGCAGGCAGTCTCATGGACCTCGCCTGTCGGCTCAATCTTCCGGGCAATAGCGGATATCGGCTGCTGCCCATTCCGGGCGCGGCCTTCACTGAGATCGATGCCATTGCACTCCTAACCGGAGCTGAGGCGGAGATCATCGCGGCGGGCGGAGTAGGTGGCGCAGAGGGTGCGGTCTTGCTAGCGCTCGAAGGCAGCGAGATGCAGATGGCGGCAGCAGATGAGCTGATGAAGCGGGTTTGCCGAGAGGTCAGGTTTGAGCTGTGAGGGTTCCAGGTCTGTGGTGTCAATCGCCCTATCGGGGTGCTTTTCCAATCAGACGAAAGCCTTAAATAAAGGCAATCAACGTAGTATATGTTGGCAAAAGTCGATAGCCATTTTCCCTCCTACACCTATGTGGCTTTTGCCTCCCTCCTTCTTATGAGCATAATAGAATAATGGCGAAAGCCTATGTTTTCCTATCCGGCCCTTGAATCTCACTGTGAGCTATCTATGCGAGTAGGGCAAAAATATATTCATCATGAACCTGCAGATTGATTGCCATTGAGGCATCTTCGATGATTAAGCATATCGTTATGTTCAAGTTCAAGGAATCGGCGGAAGGCAGGGAAAAATCCGGAAATATTGCGGCCTTAAAGGCAATGCTTGAGGCTCTGCCGGCTAAGATCGAGGAGATCAGGTCCTTTGAGGTGGGTGTCAACTTCTTCGTGGCTGACGTCGCCTATGATGCCGTTTTAGTCTCTGAATTCGAGAACGTTGAGGCCCTTTACAGCTATCAGAAGCATCCCGATCATCTCAAAGTCGCTGATTTTGTGAGCAAAGCCTGCACGAGCCGAGCTGTGGTGGATTATGTCATCTGATTCATCCACTTCGATGAAGATCGGGGTATGCGGCATAGCCTGTGAGGTCTGCCCGCGCATGGTTCGAGGGATGTGCCCCAACGGAGAGGCGGGCTGCCTGCCGCGGCAAAACCAGATGTGCAAGATCGCCACCTGTGCCTATGAAAAGGGCGTATCTTTGTGTTTTGCCTGCCCAGAGTTTCCATGCGAGACCACAAAGCTTGGGCCGATAAGCTACGGCTACTGCTGCTTCATATCAGGCAAAGAGGTTTAGAGGCGATGCTAAATTGGCACCATCTCAGGTGATCTCGTCCTTCAGTCCCTTGACGAAGTGACCGTGGGTGATGCCGCCAAGTGTGAGCGGCACTATTGCCTCTTTGAGGCCCTGCAGCTCCTGCCGGAGGTTATCATTTCCCTTCTCAGTCAGATCAATGGCATTTCTATAAGCAGCAGTCATCCGTCTCGCGTACTCTCCTGTCCTGCCGCGCGCGTCCACTGCTATGCTGCAGAGACCAGTGGAGATGATCTCAGGCATCAGGTCCAAAAGACAGGTCTCGGCTGAGTTGAAGATATGCGTCCTGAACTCGTCGTCCAGCCGCAGAGGAAAGATGCGTCTCATATCCTGCAGCCCCCAGAACTCCTGTGGATCGCGCTCTCCATTGGCTCGTGATCCTTTCTCAGGTTTTTCTCTGGCCAGGCAGGGGACGCAGTCCTCGGCCACCATCACCTCAAGGCTTCCCTGCACAACCAACTCCAGGCATGGCGCGTCTGAGCGTTCCTGAACCGCTGTGGCGATCCCGGTCAGCTGCCGGGCGGAAAGCTCCGGGGAGAGGGTTAAGAGCTCCAGTGGTAGGGCTAGCGCCTGGACCGTCAGGTGGTTGCAGACGTTCAATCCCATGCCGCCGTAAAGGTGGAGGCCCGGTTGCTGGTCCAAGGCGGCCTGAAGAGCACCCACGTTTTC
This sequence comes from Methanothrix sp., assembly GCA_028679775.1. Lineage (GTDB taxonomy): Archaea > Halobacteriota > Methanosarcinia > Methanotrichales > Methanotrichaceae > Methanothrix. Next base: position 2,147 of record JAJRAX010000145.1, read on the forward strand.
CACCATGATGCCCTGGAATTTTGCCTCGGCCAAAAGGGAGCCCGCGAGAGTGAAGAAATCGGCGCGAGTGATGCGTGGCCACTTCCAGATGAGTGGTCTATTTTCACAGATGGCTGCAGCCCCTTCCATCAATTTCTCTGCTTTTGCCGCCCAGTTGGTTCGGTCTGATCTCTCAGATTGATTGCCCAAGATCGGCTCGAAATAGATCCGGTCGCATCCTCCGTCGATCGCTCCTCTCACAGTCTCCAGGCTATCGGCATAGACTGCCAGGCTGAGGCCGTGGCCTGTTGGGGCTGAAGGTGCGGCTGCTAGAAGAGAAGACCGCGTCAAGTCTTCCAGTTTCATCTCTCTGTAGCCGGCTAAAGCCATCTCCACCTTTTCTCTGCTGGGTCGTCTCTTCTCAAGCAGTGCTTCTTTTACCTTCTCCAAAAGATCGCGACGCAACTGATTCAATGCGCTCAGAGGTGC
>JAJRAX010000345.1 GCA_028679775.1 Methanothrix sp.
CGAAACGCGTCAACAAGTAACCCGTCCGACTGACCATCGCGGAGGGTAGCGTTGAAGCGGGATCCGAACAATCGAATCGGTGATATAGAGCCGGGCTGGTTCTCTGGGTGGGTTCGTGGACGTCTCCCCTCCGTAATTCTTCCGTCGATTTTCTCAAACCATTCTGTCCTCAGACGTATCCGGAACCGGACTCTTTATTCGAACGAGGAGGAGAATAATGGAAATCACCCGTTGGAGACGCACGTCCTGGTTCGTCGCTACTACTCTTCTCCTCGCAGTTTGGATGGGAATCCTCGGCTCGCTGCCTCATGACGCGCTGGGAGGAGTCATTCCCTCCCATGGAAAGGAATCGGTAGGGGGCCGAGACACAGATTTGCGCCAGTTAGAACGTTTTCTGGAAACCAAAATTGCCCGGCAGAAATTGGAGGACTTCGGCGTACCGCCCGACGTGGCGATGGCAAAGCTCCGTGAAATGAGCGATCAAGACCTGCATGTCCTGGCCTCGATGGCCGACCGATTCCCGGAAGGCGGTGCAGAAGGGGTCACCATACTAGAAATCGTCCAAGTCCTGGCGGTCGTCGGTCTGGTGGCAGCGGTAATCCTCATCATTCTCGGCGCCATCGGCATCGGGATTCTTGCGAAATACCTGAAGAAGAAATCCGAGACCCGGCAGACGCCCCCGTTGCCCGAGCCCGCGGCGGAACCGGCCAAGCAATGATGAGACGAGAAACTACCCATCCCGCAGGCCCGTTTTGGCAAGATGGAGGCGATAGAGATATAAGCGATTCTGTGGGAAATAGATATATTCGAGACAACATACTTATCCTTTTGATGGCGCAATTACTGTTTTTCGTAACCGTTATTTGCCTCGCCCGTCCTTTAGTCGCCGGGTCCACATTCAGCGATGTGTATCCAAAAGCTCACACTCTGACACAGTCGCCTCCCGAACTCTCCAGTTTGTCCATCCTGTGCAGGGAAAAAAAATCTGGGGGGCCGCATATCACGTTTGTGGGAGGTCCAGACAAAAAAGCGCTTCTGGTTGTTTACACAGATAAGCAGGTGAAAGATCTCTCAAACATTATTACTCTTAAGCCCGTCTTCATCAAACACCCCGGCGAATCTCTTTCGTCACCGAGCGCAAGGGTGAACCCGGACGCGACGCTCGACTGGGCGTATGTCTATGACCGTAACGGCGATGGTCGAGTGGACTACATGGCATTCTTTTACGCTGTGCTTCCCGTCAAACCCGATGATTTCCCTAAGGACTACCCCAAAGGGGGGAAGATGACTTCCTTCGAGCAGTACAAACTTTTCATCATGCAATCGCGATTGGTTTTTTCCCATTATTCCGACGAAAACCTCGATGGTTCGACGGACGTTGTGGTGGCCGCAATCACGGATCCGGACCGGCCTGCGTGGGTTGACCAGTTCGGCGTGCTTCGCAGTACGAAGTTTAATGGGGAAGTGGACGAGACTTGGACATTCAAGAAAGACATTTCTCAGCGGATTGGGACTGTGTCGCAGAAGGACGGCAAGTATGTCGTACAGAATGGGCTGAGTACCCCACTGCAGTCAGGAAGGGAACTATTCGATTTTGGAACCAGAACAATGAAAACCATCAACGATCATGGGGAGAAATGCGGTTTGACAAAGAAGTCTTTCCTACAGGAATGATGCATTACGTTGAGTAAAGGCAAACTAAGGCTTGGGA
>JAJRAX010000146.1 GCA_028679775.1 Methanothrix sp.
ACTTCCATCAATTCGCCGTACAGATAATGGCCGCGGGAGCATCTGTGGTCTACGCCTTTGTAATGACCTACATCCTGGCCAGGATCGTTGACTCGGTCATGGGACTGAGGGTCACAGAGGAAGAGGAGTACGTTGGCCTGGATATCTCCCAGCATGGTGAGAAGGCTTATGCTTAATTAAAGGTGATATGAATGAAAAAAATTGAGGCCATAATCCGACCGGAGAGGCTGGAGCAGGTTAAACACGCTCTGGAAGAGAAGGGCTTTGTGGCCATGACGGTGATTGAGGTGCTGGGCCGAGGCGAGCAGAAGGGCATAAAGCTGCAGTACCGGGGCGGCACCATGGACGTTGACATGCTTCCCAAGCTCAAGCTGGAGCTTTATGTGGCGGATGGTGAGGTCGATGTCGTCATGAGGGCCATCTGCGATGCCGGGCGCACAGGCAAGTTCGGAGACGGCAGGATATTCGTCTCCCCTGTGGAGAAGTCCGGCAAGGTGAGGACCGGCGAGGTCTTCACCTGAATATTTTTTTGCCTTAAATGGCTCGTAAGAGGCTCATTGGTATCCTGGGGACCATCCAGCGCATGAAATCCTTGTAGGATATCCTGGCAGCTGCGATATCGATATATCTGTCCAGGACCTCATCTTCGCAGGCCATGATGCGCAGGAATATGTCCGGAAAGCTGTGCATTATCTTTGTAAAGAATAGGGCATAGCGCAACTCTTCTCCGAAATCATCTTTGATCCTCTTCTCGTAAGTGCGCGCCACCTGATGGGCATGCACCTCGCCAATCACCTGTCCCGCGATCTTTCCGGAGGATATGGCATAGCTGATTCCCTCACCCATAAACGGATCTACGAATCCCGCAGCGTCTCCTGCCAGAAGAACCCTTCCTCTGGAGATCAGCCTTTTATTCCCTCCTTGGGGGATGAGGTGTCCAGAGAGCCTCTGATCATCAGGAAAGCCGTTTTTCTTCAGAAACTGGCGCATGGACTGGCGCGGGTGCGATAAGCGAGAGCAGAGACCTCCTATGCCCACCGAGTAATATCCCTTGTGTGGAAAGATCCATCCATAGCCATCCTCTGCCACTCCAAAGTGAATATCAAGAGTGCTGCCCAGGCGCTCTTGGATCAGGTTGTCGTCTTCTTCGATCTCAGCCACCAGGCATACACCCGTGGTTTCTTTTCTATTAGGTCCCTGTATCCTGTTCTTCAGGCGGTCCTGGCATCCGCAGGCGATCACCAGGAACCTGCTCTGGTAGATACCTCCCATCGTCCTCACAGAGACCCAATCGTCCTTTTCCTGCATGTCGATGACCTTCTCAGTCTCGATCTTTGCCCCGGACTGCAGGGATTTCTGCAAGAGATAATGGTCAAAGCTGCTTCGGGTAATCAGCGTGGTGAGGTCGTAACCCTTATGCCTCTCCTGGACGTGGTCGCGAAAATGGACCCTGGCTCCTGTTATCGTCCGCTCACAGATGTTTCCCGGAAGGGTGAAATCCAAGAGCGAGATTGCTCTTTTGGAAAGAGCGCCCCCGCAAGGCTTGTACCTGGGAAATGGCTCTTTTTCCAGTATCAATACGTCCAATCCCTGCAAGGCCGCCGCTCTGGCGGCTGCAGATCCTGCCGGCCCGGCACCAGCTACGATCAGGTCATACATTGTCATGATCTATTCTGTCTTCAGTACTTTAATAATTTTCTTAAGAACGGTTGAGTCTGCTCGCCAAAAAAAAACAATTGACCTGGCCCGTTAGCTGAAGAACAGGTTATAGCCGAACTGCAGAACGCTTGTGCTGGAGAGGGCTGCCTTGATCTTTGCACCTGCCATCCAGCTCTTCGCCTCGAATTTGATCCGGCCATCGTCAGTCATCTTCTTGAATTCTGATATTTTATCCTTCGACCCCACTACCTCATTAATTGTGCTTTCTGTAGTGGTTATTATGATGGATGGATCGTCAAATCCACCTTTTACGACGCGCTCAATTTTGGCGCTGACTATATCCATCCCGGCGCCAAATACAGATCCGTTGTCCCTGGTTACAATCAAGTTGACCTTCTCGCTGCCGAGCATGTTGGTCAGGACATAGGGCGCGCTTTCGATCTTGCTGTTGTAAATGGCTGCGTTTCTCTCGATGCCTGCCATATCCAGGGTAAATGCATCTGCCATGGAGATAAAAAGCATCAATAAAACCGCAACGGAAAGGATGTACACTCCATTAAAAGACATTCGCATGCCAGGTTTTGAGCTTTGATCAGATAAATAACTGCCCACAGAATCCTTTAAGTACAATCTTTTCAAATAGTAAACCATGGACGTCCTGGTGCTCTGCATTGACCGCGATAATGACCTAGGCCGGAAGGGTGGTGTTGAAAGTCCCGTCGTGGGGAAAGAGGCCAATCTCGATGCAGCCTTGAAGCTCGGCATGGCCGATCCTGAGGACTCGGATGTCAATACAATATTTGGGGGCATCAAGCTATTAGATGAGCTTGTCGCCTCAGGAAAGACTGCTGAGATTGCCTCTTTAGCTGGAGATCTGAAGGTTGGTCTGATCTCCGACAACAAACTCTCGCTTCAGTTGGAGTCTCTCCTGGAGAAGCTTCATCCCGATGGAGTGATGGTGGTCTCGGATGGTGCTGAGGATGAGGCGATACTGCCCATCATCCACTCTCGCGTTAAGGTAAACGGCGTGCGAAGGGTTCTCGTCAAACAAAGCCCCAACCTGGAGAGCACCTACTATCTTCTCAAGCAGGTCTTCACCGATCCCAAGATCAGCCACACGGTATTCATTCCTCCTGCCCTGGCTCTGCTCATGTTTGCGAGCTTCAGCTTAGCAGGCGCTCCAAATCTTGCGGTTGTAGCCATAACCGGCGCAGTAGGACTCTATCTGCTCTTCAGGGGGCTCGGCCTTGACGACTCCATGGATGAGGCCAAGCAGGTCTTGAGAAAATCCCTTTATGCCGGAAAGATCGCTTTCATCACTTACATTTTGGCGGCAATGCTTGTGATCATCGCCACGGTGAGGGGATTTGCCTATTCCTGGCAGTACTATCACGAGCCAATATCTCCCGGATTTTTCATTCTGGTCATGATCTATCTTCATGAGAGCATCTGGTGGTATGTGGTCGCAGCTCTCTGTGTGGATCTTGGCAAGATCATGGACCTGTACCTAGAGGATATAAGAGATGCTCGCACCATCTCATATCTGTTCTTCTTGCTGGCAACAGGATTGATCATCTGGTCGGCGACTGGCTTCATCCTGGCGAGCAATGCCGATTTGAAGTTCGGAATCGGCATGGTGGAGTCTGTGCAATATCTGGCCATATCCGCGATAGTTGCAATCCTAATAACAGTGATCGGTGTAAACATCTCCAAACGCATTGCTGGAGATGGGCCGGTTCAGTTCATCAAGTGAAAGAAGACTAAATGGGTGCTATGCGATGCTGCAAATTCAGGCTTCTGGCGAGAGATGTCTATGCGACTTTACCTTTGACTTTTACTGGCAGCACCAGGGCTCAAGGCTCGATATGGATGCAACAGTTGACGGCATCAGTTTTCGAAGGATGGTAGAGGCTTTGCGTCGGGGGGAGATCGTCAGGATTCTGGGTGACGCAGGAAGCCGCCTGGGATCGAGCCTCGGAGTGGATCTGCTGCGGCTAGGCGGAAGGGGTGGGCCCATTGAGGAGACAGGTCGCATAATCGTGGATGGTGATGTGGCAAGCCACATGGGCATAAGCATGTTGCGAGGGGCGATCTACGTCTCAGGCGAGATAAAGCCGCCACTTGGAAATGTCGTCCAGGTGGAGAGCGATCTGTCCGGCTACAGAAAGTTCGTCTCAGCAACCGAGGTGCTGGAAAAAAGCATCTCTGTAATGGAGCCAAACGCATGCGATAAAGATTGCCTCGAGATCCGTGACGGCATTTTGAGGGATACCATTGGGGCTAGAAGCCCTACCTGCAAGAAGATCCGGCTGCATGGCGATGCAGGAATGAGTACCGGGATACTCATGTGCTCCGGGCTGGTCGAGGTCTTGGGCAATGCCGGTCCCAACACGGGAGTGCTCATGCAGGGTGGAAGAATTGTGGTCTATGGAAGGGCTGGCGACTTCACAGGTGTGGAGATGAGGGCGGGCGAGATCATAGTGGAGGGCGATATTGGAAGCTTTGCCTGTGCCCGCATGAAAGGTGGCGCAGTATATGCGAAGACTGGCAAGCCTGTTCCGCCCGCAAAAGTGCAAATGCCGGACAGCCGCGAGCAGGTGATGATAGCCCAGTCTTTGAATATTCCAATGCTCTACGCCATGATGTATCGCAAACTATGCCTATAGCAAAAAAGCTGCAGCTATAAAATAGTATAACAAAGAGCCGGTGCTCTTGTTATTGTCTTAATTTTAAGGGTCCGATCTTCTCAATGGCCACTTCGCCCTCGACGCCCATCACTATAGAGAATATCCACTCGCTGAGCTTGGAACAATGCTCAGGAACGCAATCCTCAATGCAGCCCGCGCAGGGCTCAAAGGCATCAAGCGCCAGCAGTGGATCAAAACGCCTGCCGCGAGACTTCTCAGCGCAGAAGAGCCGATAGGTTCTGATGCCGTCCGCCGACTCAACCTCCCTGGTGATGAGATTATCTTTGAGGAGCTTGGCCACGATACGGGAGCATTTGCGGGAATCGATCTTCAGGTTCTTCCATAGATCGCTCTGCAAGGCTCCTTCGGGATGCAACTTTATATATTCTAGCGCCTCCTCAGCAGACATTTTTGACCTCTCTAGATTATTTATTCAATTGGACTTATAAGGATGATGTTGTTGCCGCGTAGGATGACAGATCCAAGAGATCGAGTCTTCTCGCCTCCGATCAGCTCTACGGTCTCAAGCAGGTGAAGGTTCAAATACTCATCAACGCTGTTAAGAACTCCTTCCAGAACATAACGGGGCGAGCCCTTCATCTCTACTTGAATCTTGCTGCCTACCAGACTCTGTACCTTTTTAGTTGGAAACATAACCTGACTCCTTGATAATCTTACAATGCAATGAATTCGCGAATAAAGTTGAGCGCAGGTCTCAGCCGGATATCACGCTTCTTACGCCCTGTACGCTCTTTTTAAGCTCTTTTTCAATGAAATTCTTAAGCGTCATCTGGGAGAAAGGACATCCTGCGCAGTGCCCTTGCAGCTTTACCTTGACGATTCCGTCTGTGATATCTACGAGCTGAACATCTCCGCCATCTACGCGAAGGCCTTCCCTGATCTTCTCCAGGGCGAGCTCAACTTCTTCCTTGAGGTTTTCCATGAATCATTCAGTCCCCTTTCACCTTTATAGATGTAACTTTGTGCCCTATGATTGTGTACCTGATTCCTTTTAAAGCTTCCTCGAGCTGCTTAATGATCTTTTCGCATTTGTCAGAGCCCACGACGGTGTTTACCATAACACCTGGATCGGATTGGTCTCGGATGGCTTTCAGGGCCATATCTGGGTCCTCGCTCAGCCTGAAGGTCTTCCAGGTTTTTGGAGCCATTCCCTGATATTCTATTAGGTAGAATCCGGTGATGCCGAGTTCCGTCAGCGTATTTATGACCCGAACAAGATGCTCGTGATCTACGAAAATCTTGACCATTGTCTTCATGGAGTTCCCCCTGCATATATCGGATATCAGACCTTAAATAACTTCGCGGTTATAACGTTGGGGTAAAGGGGTAGAGAAGACCCATCTCCTTCAGGGGATGGGATGAATCGTACCCCTTTCATTACTTTCGCTCCGCGTGCTCGATGAAGCAGGAAGCCCTGCCCCTTCAG
>JAJRAX010000147.1 GCA_028679775.1 Methanothrix sp.
CCGATATCTGCACCAAGAAGGAGGATGCAGCCACCAAGGTCGAGCGGCAGGTAGGCAAATCAGCAGCTGCTCTTCTCCTTAAGTCGAAGATTGGCGAGCGGTTTGAGGGCATGATAACAGGCGCGTCCGAGAATGGGACCTGGGTCAGGCTTCTGGATATTCCCGCAGAAGGGATGCTTAAAAGCGGCTACAAGGGCATTGATGTTGGAGATCAGGTTACCGTTGAGCTTGTGTCTGTGGATGTGACGCAGGGATTCATAGACTTCAAGAGAGTCGGCAATTGTGCAGAAGGTCGTCAGATGAACAAAAGCAAGATGCGGGCCCAAAAAGGCACTTTACCATGCTGACCGGGATCCTCATCATTCTTATCCTGTTTTTGGTCAACGGTGCGTTCTCCATGGCCGAGATTGCCGTTGTCTCCTCCAGCAAGGCTCGACTCAGGATGCAGGCGGAAGAGGGCAATGCCGGAGCCAAAGCGGCCCTGAAGCTGGCCGAAAATCCCAATCAGCTTCTCTCGGCGGTGCAGATCGGAATAACCCTGATTGCCACCTTAACCGGTGTCTTTGGCGGTGCCACAATGGCCGATGAGCTGGCCCTGCACATCGACGCATTTCCGGCTCTTTATACTTACAGCAGCGGTATCGCCTTGTTTATTGTGGTTATCAGCATCACCTTTTCCAGTCTGGTTATAGCTGAGCTGGTCCCAAAAAGAATAGCTCTTGCCAATCCGGAGAGAATTGCCTCTCTTGCGGCCTCCCCATTGGCCGCATTCTCCCGATTAGTTTCTCCGGCCATAACTCTGCTCAGCTTCTGCACCGATCTCGTGCTGAGGGGGCTTGGGATCAAGGATTATTCTGAACCGGCTGTGACCGAGGAGGAGATCAGAATCTTGATTGCTCAGGGAACGACCGCTGGCGTGATCGAGGAGGAGGAGCAGGATATCATGGAGAGGGTTTTCTCGCTGGGAGACCGAAGGGTAAACTCCATTATGACCCCCAGAGGTGAGATCGTCTGGCTGGACATAGACGATTCAGCGGCTGAGATATCTCGAAAAATAGCTGGCGGCACTTTCTCCATGTTTCCTGTGTGCAGTAAGAAGCTGGACAATGTCTTAGGGACTATTCAGTCCAAGGATCTGCTAGGCTGCAACCTGGCCGGGCAAAAGGTAGACCTCCGGGAAGCTCTTTTACCGCCTCTTTTCGTGCCGGAGAGCATGAGGGCTCTCAAGGTGCTGGAGATGTTCAAGCAAACGGGAATTCATCTGGCCATAGTACTAGATGAGTACGGATCGGTGCAGGGAATAGTAGCTTTAGTGGACCTTCTGGAGGCGCTGGTAGGAGATATACCTCACATCGATGAGCTGGATGAGCCGCAAATAGTGAAAAGGGAAGACGGCTCCTATCTGGTGGACGGTTCTCTGACGGTGGATGACTTCCGAGAGGCAATTGACCCGCAAGGACTGCCTGAGGAAGAGAACGCAGAGGATAATTACATAACTCTTGGCGGATTTGTAATGACGCACTTGGAGAAGATTCCTGCGGCAGGGGATAACTTCGTGTGGGGAGGATACCGCTTTGAGGTGGTGGATATGGATGAGCGGAAGGTGGACAAGGTTCTGGTGACGCCCCTGGCCGGCAATAATCATAAAGGTAGCTGATAACTATGATCCTGCAAAGAGCCTGTCAAAAGGAATATCGAGGGGAATATCGTGAAGAAAGGCATTAAAATTTCGGCAGTGCTGTTCTCTCTCTTCATACTTGATAGCTGCTGTACCGCCTGCACCACCTGCACCACCTGCACCTCCAGTCCGGTTCTGGGAGCAGATCTCTTCCCGGTCAAGGATCTGCCACTCACAAAAGACGCCAACTTCTCTCTAAACCTGAGGGAAATATTAGATGGCTATCGTTACACAGAAAACTATTCTGCAGGGCGGTTCGACTGCATGGACACCTGCATCATTGCCAGCCGGATCCTGCATCAATACGGATATGACCCAAACATCATGGCTAGCTTTGCCCTCCAGGGAAAGAATGGCAGTTCTCACATGTGGCTCTCGGTCTCTGATGGACTGGGTCGCTTTGCCTTCATTGAGACCTGTGCATTTGCCAGAGGACGGCCCATACTGGGAGAACTCGTGACTCCAGAAGAGAGCGCCGCCTATGCCTCAGGATATGTGCTCACCGATCCCATTAGGGTCATGCAGTGTTTTGGCTACAGCGAGGATAGATTTCTATTTCTCTCCAGCAAAAGCCATGTGGAGACGACCGCCCAAAGACCGATAGTCTTCCTGGAAGAAGGTAAGGACAAGAAGCCATGGCGCTGGGTCTATCAGTAAGGAATCTGCTAAAAAAAATCGCCAGAAAGCAAAGCAGCAAGGAAGGTAAAATGAGAGGAGTTTTAATTCTTTCAGGGGGCGTGGACTCGACCACGCTGCTATACAAGTTGCTCGAAGATGGCTACGAGGTGGAGGCTCTCACCTTCAATTATGCCCAGAGGCACAAGAAGGAGATAGACTGCGCGACAGCCATTGCCAGGAGGCTGTCCATCGCTCACAAGGTCATCGACCTCAGCTCGCTTTCATCTCTTTTGGGAGACAGCGCACTCCTCGGAGGAAAAGAGGTGCCTAGCTGCCACTACACCGAAGAGTCGGCCAAGAAGACGGTCGTTGCCAATCGCAACATGATCATGCTCTCTGTCGCTGCCGGCTACGCCGAGGCTCATGAGATCCCGGAGATCTTCTATGCCGCCCACAAGAACGACAGTACCATCTATCCCGACTGTCGACCAGAGTTTGTGAGGGCGTTGCGCCCCGCCATTCGGCTTGGCACAGCCTGGCATCCTGTAGAATTGCGGGCACCATTTGTGGATATTACCAAGGCTGAGATCGTCAGAATGGGCATTGACCTGCAGGTGCCTTACGAGATGACCTGGTCCTGCTACAAAGGCGAGGAGAAACCATGTCGCACCTGTCCCACCTGCATCGAGAGAGAGGAGGCGTTTGCCAGCAACAGGGTCAGAGACCCGCTGGTCGCTGGACAGGACTGACCAATACCTCGAAATTCAGGTTACAAAAATATTATTACCCAATAGATCCAATCCCCTCCCGTGAAAAACCGCGAGGTCGCTGACATCCTCTACCAGATGGCTGAGCTGCTGGAGCTTAAGGCCGAGAACCGCTTCAAGATCATAGCCTTCAGCAAGGCCGCTCGGGCCATCGAGATGCTGCCGGAGGACATCACCACAGTCTGCAGGGAGAAGAGGCTGCAATCCATTCCCGGTGTGGGGAAGGCTATCGCCATGAAGGTTGAGGAGTACCTGAAGACAGGCCGGATAACGGCCCACCAGGAGCTTTTGGCCGAGACCCCTCCGGGCTTAGCCGAACTTCTGCAGATCTCAGGGCTCGGCCCCAAGACCATCTTTCTCCTGCACGACAAGCTGAATGTAACAAACCTCGAAGAGCTGGAGACGGCTGCGAGAGAGCACCGAATCCGAAGGCTTCCAAGAATGGGGCCGACCCGAGAGGCGAACATCCTTAAATCCATACAACGCTACAAAAAGCGCAGCACCAGAATCCTCTACAGCGCTGCTGAACCAGTGGTCAACGAGATCCTCTCATTCCTGCGGGGCCTGGACGGCATAGAGCACATCACCGCCGCCGGCAGCTTCCGCAGGGCTAAGGAGACCGTAGGCGACATCGATATCCTGGCCACTGCCACACGGCCTGGCGAGATCGTCGCCGCCTTTTCGCGAATGCCTGCAGTGCAGGAGGTGCTGGTCAACGGCCCAACCAAGGCCAGCGTCATTGTGAATGACACAATCCAGGTGGACCTGAGAATAGTTGAGCACCGATCCTTTGGCACAGTGCTTCAGTACTTCACAGGCTCAAAGGAGCATAATGTCAAGCTGCGCCAGATCTCCCTAAGTCGCGGCTACTCCCTGAGCGAGTACTCGCTCACAAGGCTCTCAGACGGCTCCGACCTGTTCTTTGATAGAGAGGAGGATGTCTACGGTGCCCTTGGTCTGCCCTTTATCCCTCCTGAATTGAGAGAGGACCTCGGCGAGATTGAGGCTGCTATGCAGGGACGCCTCCCACGTCTACTGGAGCAAAAGGACGTGCGCGGCGACCTGCACGTCCACAGCAATTGGTCGGACGGAAAAGCTACCATTATGGAGATGGCCCGGGCTGCCAGGGATCTGGGCTACGAGTACATTGCAGTCTGCGACCATTCACCAACCGTCGGCATCGCCGGCGGTCTGTCTCCGGAGAGGCTGGAGGAGAAGATAGGGGCAGTAGCTTCAGCTAACGAGGAGCTTGATGGCATCACAGTTCTGTCAGGCGCCGAGGTGGACATCAAGGCAGACGGCAGGCTGGACTACACTGACGACCTCCTGGCCAGGTGCGACGTTGTTGTGGCATCGGTGCACATGGGCTTGCAGCAGAGCGAGAGGGCGATCACTGGAAGGCTGATCTCCGCCATCGAGAACGAGAACGTGGACATCATCGGCCACCCCACAGGAAGGATCATCGGCCAGCGCGAGGCATACGATCTGGATATGACCTCAGTCTTCGAGGCAGCCGCAAGGACTGGCACTGCTCTCGAGATCAATTCTTATCCTGGCCGCCTGGACCTGAACGATGTCAATGCCAGGGCGGCGAAAGAGGCAGGGGTTCGGATGTGCATCAACACCGACGCTCATGATGTCGAGCAGCTCCTTACCATGAAGTACGGGGTGAACGTTGCCCGGCGATCATGGCTGGAGAGAAAGGATGTGCTCAATTCCCTGCCGCATAAGGAGCTTCTGTCTCTGCTCAAATGCTGAAGGCTCTGACACCGCGCGGCCTGAAAGGTCGCCTGAAAGGCTTATTAATATGATGAGGAGATGAACGGCACATGAGAATCAACAACCAAGCCAAGGTTGGGCTGGTAACCATAATTTGTCTCCTCTCTCAGGGATATATCTTCACTCATGTGCTAGCTGTGGAGCCCAATCCAGTGATCTCCTTTGTCCCGCTTCTCCCCTATGTCGCTTACATTTATGCTCGGGAAAGTCGAACCTGGTATTTCAATAAGCCGATTTACTGGATCGCAATTGTCATCGCTCTGACCGTTCTGGATATCATTCCCTTTGCCATGGGGAATGGATGATTTCCACTGGAAACATATATATCCTAGATCGGCTTACGGCATGGCCCGTGCATAATCCAGAGATAAATACTGAGACGATAATCACAGTAGTAGGTTTTTTAGGAGCGGTCTTGCTCCTCCTAAACATAGTGATATTAAAATGAGGCTGGAGGGGTTCAGGAAGGAGGTCGCTGACCTGAACCCGTCCAATTCTAGCTCAAATATTGTTCATGCTTTAGTATGCATTGTCATTCGCGTTCATATGATTTAACACTTTCGGCATTTTTTAATAGTTTGGGCGAAGATTAGATGTAGCGGCTACGAGAATAATTCCACAGGAGCCATAATGCCTACCTGTGACAGTGCGGAGTATGAAAAGGCCCTGATCGTATGCGAGAGGATGCTGGCCTTCGAGATGGATCAACTGCAGCGGAGCAATATCAATAGAAAGATTGGTGACTGCTGTCTGGAGATCATCAAGTGGAAAAACGATAGGAAGATCTGCGAACGGGCTATCGCCGCCTACGAAGAGGCTCTGATTGTTTATATTGAGGAACGCTATCCTGCTCCTCGCGCCAAGGTTTTGAAGGGCCTGGGATTTGCGCGCTCATTTCTAGCCGACTACGTGGACAGATCTCAAAACCTAAAACAGGCCGTCGCTTATTGGGAGGAAGCGCTGCGCCATTTTCAGCGGGCCTCAGCACCACAAGACCATGCCTGCATCCAAAATGAGCTGGGCGGATCATACCGGAAGCTCGCTGAGCTTGAGGACAGAAAGGAGAACGCCAAGAAGGCTGTTGAGGCCTGTCAGGTTGCTATCGGAATATTTAACCAAAAAGACTGCCCGATGCAGTTCGCGGCAGCTAAGTCAAATCTGGCAAGCGCTTTTTTAACCCTCGCTCAGGAGGCAAAGGACGCTGCCGGCCAGGCGGAGGGCTGCAAGAGAGCTATTCTTGCTTACCAGGAGGCCATTATGGTCTACACATCTGATCGTTATCCTCAGCAGTATGCCGCCATGAAGAACAATCTGGCCATAGCCTATCTCACCCTTTCCGAGGTGGAAGAGAGGAGCAAAAACTGCCGGATGGCTCTTGCAGCCTGCCAGGAAGCCATTGGCTACAGAAAGCTTGAGGACCAGCCTTTCGCTTATGCTGCCCTGCAGAATAACCTGGGAAATGCCTACCTTGCCCTGGCAGAGGAGGAAGCGGCAGAAGATGATGACGAGGACACGCACAATCAGAGATGCCAGGAATACTGCCAGCGGGCGATTGAAGCTTACGGCAAGGCTCTAATGATCTACTCCAAAGAAGAATATCCCCGACTATATGCAACTGCAGAAAACAATCTCGCCAATGTCTACCTGACACAAGGGCAAATGGATGACACTGTAGCCAAATGCATAAAGGCCATCAAAGCCGCTTCTGAGGCTCTCACATTCTTTTCGCTCGATAATTCTCCTGTCGATTATGCCGAAGCAGAGGGCTGCCTCTGGCTGGCCCATCTCACTCTTGCCGAGATCGAGTTTCGGGCTGAAAACTGCTCCGCTGCAATGGAGGCAGTCGAGGAGAGGCTCAAGGCTGTCAAAAAGTTCGGCAAGCCCTTCACCTATGCCTCCTGCTCCAAGGACCTGGCAATCACTGCCACAATGCTTGCAGACTTGGAGGTATCTTCTGAGGCCAAGCGGCAGGACTGCGAGAAGGCCATCTCCGCTGCCCTGGATGCTTTGCGGATCTACAGAGTCCAGAGCAACCCTGAAGAGTATGCCGAGACGCAAATATTGCTCTGGGCCGCCTATTCTGCTTTGGCCGAGGTGGAGAACAGGACCGAAAACTGCAAGAGTGCAATTGTTGCCTGCCAGGCAGCCATCCGGGTCTACGATAAGATCAGCTCGGCTGAGCATGCCGATGCCCTCAAGAACCTGGCCTACAGCTTCATCAGTTTGGCAGAGTTGGAGAACATGGTTGAGAACTGCGAGAATGCAATCGATGCCTGCAAAAGCGCTCTGCAGTATTATACCCTTGAGAGATCGCCCATCGGGCATGCCGACATTTTGAGGGACCTAGCCTATGCCTATGTCACACTTTCGGCAGTCGCGGACAGGGAAGAGTGCAGCAAAAAGGCGCTTCAGGCTTACCGGAAGGCGCATAAGATCTACCAGACGAATGAGCAGGAGCTTGAGAGACTGGGTGACGCAAGAGCCCATGATATGCGAGAGATGGCTGAGAAGTGCAATCGTTCCATGCAGTCCTGCAAGGCCATGTTCAAGGCCTGCAGGAAGGCTAAAGCTGCCAAGCCGGACAATTAGGTTGATGGTGTGTGAATATGAACGAAAACGGTCTTACAGAAGAGCAGAAGACTGAGTACTACCGCCGCTCCTACACGACAGTGGACGGACTGTGGTTTATGAAGATCGAGGAGCGGCTGGGCTTTGATCTCGCCCTCAAGATCGATGAAGCTGTCTGGTCGATTCTGCCAAAGATCCAGGCCCGCACCCTGAAGGGCATGATGAATCTCGATGATGGGATCTCTGACCTGCAGAGGGCTTTATCCGTCCGTCTGGTCATGGAGGGCTACGAGTTCAAGATGGAGAGGAAAGATGATGCCCTAGAGGTCGTCGTCAGGAAATGCCCCTGGCATCAGATTATGGTCAGGTCCGGGCGCGGGAGTCTTTCGGAGCGGGTGAGCGATGTGATCTGCCGGGTGGAGAACGGGACGTGGGCACGCGAGTTCTCTCTAGGGAGCCGTGGGGACGGCAAGAGCAGAGGGGATGACGAAGGCGGGGACGACGAGGGGATTGTCTTTGAGAGGGATGCCCGGCTGTGTCGTGGAGAGGAAAAATGCAGGCTGTGGTTTAGGAAGAAATGCGAAACAGGACGTCAGGATAAATCTTAATAAAATTTTTCCTGCGGAAAATATATCAAATGGTACGATCTGGTAATAGCATGATTGTCTGATGGTACTGAGGGAGTGCGCATGGCAGAGAAAAAGGTTAAAGTCGGATTAGTTCAGACCTCTGTTTTCGAGGATACTGATACCAACTTGAGGCGAGCTGTAGAAATGGTCAGAGAGGCAGCAAAAAAGGGCGCAAAGATCGTCTGCCTGCCGGAGCTGTTTAAAACGCGCTACTTTCCACAGTGGGACCATCAGGAGGCTTGGCCTTTAGCTGAAACTATTCCAGGACCTTCGACCAGAGCGTTTGCCTCTCTTGCCGAGGAGCTATCTATCGTAATAATAGTGCCAATCTTTGAGAAGGACGAGAGCGGCTACTACAATTCCCTGGCGGTCATCGATGCAGACGGCAGCCTCCTTCCGGTCTACAGGAAGGTGCACATTCCCCACGATCCTCTCTTTTACGAGAAGAGCTACTTTTCTCCAGGAGAAGATATTCGGGTTTACGACACGCGTTATGCGAGGATCGCAGGGATGATCTGCTTTGACCAGTGGTTCCCGGAGGCTGCGCGGGTGGCGGCCCTTGGCGAGGCGGAGATCATCTTCTATCCTACTGCCATCGGCTGGATCAAGGACGAGAAGGAGCCGGCAGAAGGTGACTGGCATGATGCCTGGGAGACTGTGCAGAGGTCGCATGCTATAGCAAACAACGTATGCGTAGCCGCAGTTAACCGCGTCGGCACTGAGGAAGGCCTTCTCTTCTGGGGCAGCTCCTTTGTCTGTGACTCCTTTGGCAGGATCCTCGCCCGGGCGAGTGACAGTGCCGAGGAGGTGCTGGTGGTTGAGCTGGATCTCGCCCAGAATAAGGCGGTGCGGGAGGGCTGGGGATTCTTCCGAAACCGCCGGCCGGACGTCTACTGGCCGATCATCGAGATGGTGCGAGAGGATGAAACACCAGAAAGGAAAACCCTGAAAGATCAAGCATCACAGGAGACGCCGAGGGCTCTCGGCTACCACATGCCAGCCGAGTGGGAGAAACATGAGGCCATCTGGCTCTCCTGGCCCTATGACCTGGACAGCTTTCCGGAGATCAAGGCAGTCGAGAGGGCCTACATCTCCATCATCCGTGCAATCCATAAAAGCGAGATCGTCAACCTTCTGGTCAAGGATGAGATGATGCTAAATGAGATCGTGGACCGACTCAGAAGGGAGTTTGTTGATCTGCGGAAGATCAGGTTCCACCTGGCCAGCTACGCTGACGTCTGGTTCAGAGACTACGGTCCTACCTTCCTGGTCAACCTGGAGAAGGAAGCTGGAGAAGAGGGCCGGGTGGCGGCTGTCAACTGGATCTTCAACGCCTGGGGCGAGAAGTACCCTGAGCTGATGGGCGACACAAAGATAGCTGGGCTCATCAACCAGGACCTGAAGATGAGGCTCTTCTTGCCGGGCATTGTCCTTGAGGGCGGGTCCATTGATGTCAATGGCTGTGGAACGGTCATGACAACCGAGCAGTGCCTGCTCAACAGGAACCGAAATCCGTCTCTCGGAAAGAATGAGATCGAGGGCTATCTCCGGGAGTATTTAGGCGTGAGAAAGGTCATATGGCTCAAGGAGGGCATTGCGGGGGACGACACTGACGGGCATGTGGACGATATCGCCCGTTTCGTTGATCCAAACACGGTTCTCTGCGCCTTCGAGGATGACCCTGAGGACGAGAACTTCCTGACGCTCAAACAGAATTACGAGCAGCTCTGCCAAGAAACGGATCAAGATGGCCAGCTTCTCAAGGTCATAAAGCTGCCGATGCCCGGGATCGTTGGAGAAGGGCGCAGGCTGCCGGCCAGCTACGCCAACTTCTATATCGGAAACAAGGTGGTTATGGTTCCGGTCTTCGGGCACAAGAACGACCAAAAGGCGCTTCGAATCATTCAGGATACTTTTCCCGAAAGGGAGGTTGTGGGCATCAACTGCCGTGAGATGGTACATGGTCTGGGCACAGTTCACTGCATCAGCCAGCAACAGCCAAAGGTGTGAGCCCATGAAAACCGCTTTGGCAGCAATTGTATCATTGATAATATGCTTGATGGCTATAGCCTCCTATGCCCAAAACACAAGCTCTGCGTTAAGCATCAGCGGAGACTTCGGCAGGGAGTGGATAAGCAGCTTCAAAGCCCAAAATCCACAGCCTGCCGAGCAGAATCTGAAAAACGATCTCTGGTCGTGGGGCAGCTCGCCTAAAGGAAGCATAATAGCCAACGGGAACCTGGTGCCTGATCCATACTACGTTTGGAAGTCGCTAAACTATTCCAGCGGTTGGATCGGAAAAGTCTCAGTTGACCCAAATACCGGAAATCCAGTCTACGCATATGTAGATCCATACACGGGAATGATAATCAATTATTATATGGATCCTAAAACTGGAAATCCAGTCTACACCAATGGATATCCCACTTTAGGCGTCCCGTATTATGGCATGTACTCATCCGATTACGGTCAGACGGTCTATGCACTGCCATCGATCTACGGGTAATCAAGATTCACCAAAGATTAATGCTAGGTGAAATACGAAAATGACTACGATAATAGTTGATAGAGATCTCTGCAATAGCTGTGGAGTCTGTTCGACCATCTGCTCTATGGGAATCATAAAGCCCGGGGACAAGAGCACTCTTCCTGAAGTTGCAGACGAAATGGCCGGCATGTGCATCAAATGCGGCCACTGTGAGGCTTTCTGCCCTTCGCAGGCATTGACCTTGAACCTCCGTCCGAATGAGAAGATAAAGCTGCCAGCCGGAGCCGGGAGCATTCTTCCTGAGGATATGGCCTTCTATCTCCAGAAACGCCGTTCTGTGCGGAATTTCACCAGCGATTCAGTGCCGAAGGAGAAGATCCTGGAGATTTTGGATGTTGCAAGATACGCGGCATCGGGAGGCAACGGCCAGCCTGTGCAGTGGCTGGTGGTCCATGATAGAGAAAGGGTCAGAAAGATTGCACAGCTCACCATAGAATGGATGAAAAGCCTGAAGGACACCAATCACCCAATGAAAAACTATCTGCCGTATTTGATCTCGGCCTGGGAAGGAGGATATGATGTCATTTGTCGGGGGGCCCCGCACCTGCTCTTTGTCCACATCCCGGAGGATAACCAGGTGGCACCAATTGATGCTATCATCGCTCTAACTCATTTTGATTTAGCAGCTCCGGCGTATGGCGTTGGCACATGCTGGGCGGGCTTTGTCGCCGCGGCAGCCGGCTTCTATGAGCCACTGAAGAAAGAGCTGGGCCTGCCTGCGGGACGAAAGATCGCCTACGCCATGATGTTCGGCATCCCTCGCTACAAGACATTCGGGATTCCCCGGAGAAATCCGCTTCAAGTGACGTGGCTATAGTCCGGATGATATGTACGCAGATCAGGGATGGGATGCTAAAAGGCCCAAATCCGAAAACGGAACGGTTTTCCAGGTTTTTAGCGGATAACGAACGCTATTAACTCGGATCTCATTTTCATAAGCCATCGTTCGTTCTGTTATAATTTCTTATATGGTTCGAATATAGGGGTATCTTGCGGGAAAGCTTGCAGCAATGCGCTTGATGCCTATGGCACTGGACTGCTGTCTTCACCCGGAAAAATAGACGATGAATTAGAAGAACAAATTAGAAGACCCGATGTTGAGGAATGAAAATGAAAATATGGAACTGTATGGCAGCCCTTATCTTATTAGGCTGCATGGCCCTGACGGCATCTGCCGCCGATGCGGTAACATTAACCGTCCACGTTCACGATGGCAGTCTTGATGGAGATCTGCTCTCCGGAGTAAGCATATCCGGTACCGATGAGGCAGGAAATGGATTTGAGGCAATAACAGATTCAGATGGCATAGCAGTCATAAACGGCGAGCCCGGAACCTGGACATTTACATTCGAGATGGATGGCTACGAGCCACTTTATCTGAAGTACAATGCCACAACAACCGAGGATACCGCTGCATATCTTGAGAAATCCTCTTAAAATCCTGAGAAGATTTCGATTAGAGATCAGACCATCAGTAGCCTCTGACCGAAGGCGGTTCCACCACCTTTTGGCCTCCTCCTTTTTTTATGTATCCAGTGAACGATGTCTGGTTGAGAACCTCATAAGTCTTTTATACGAGGAGCATAACTTTATTCTGGCTCATTGGATTATAACGCCCCACAATGTGACGAGCGGGCGGCGCCGGGCTTTTGCCCCGGGGCTGATCCAGAGGAGTAAATTCCCTGGAGGACTAACTTGGCTAAACCAAATGCAGGAAAAGAGAAGCCTAAAAAGGCTGAAGAGAAGGCCAAAAAGAGCGCTGATGAAGAGCTCAGGCATATAGTTCGTATTTTGAATACTGATCTGGCTGGCAAAAAACAGGTTCACATGGCCCTGACGGGCATCAAAGGCGTGGGCCGCAGAGCTGCCAGCATCTTTACCGCAACCGCTGGTGTTGACCCCCATGCCACACTCGGTCTGCTTCCCGATTCTGAGATAGATAAGCTCAAGAAGGTCATTGAGGAAGATGCCTCCAAAGTTCTTCCAGTATGGATGCTCAACCGACGCGGTGACATTGAAACTGGATCTGATATCCACGTCATGGGCATGGACCTGAATATGACTCTCCGCGAAGACCTCGACCTGATGAAGAAGATGAGAAGCTACAAGGGCATCAGGCACGAGCGGGGACTGCGTGTCCGCGGTCAGAGGACGAGGTCCACAGGACGCACAGGCGCAATCGTGGGCGTCAGTCGCAAGAAGGAAGGAGCACCAGTCGCAGCACCAGCTGCAACCAAGGAGTAGGTGGTAAAAGATGGGATATCCAGGCAAGAGCCGCAAGATGTACGCGCGGCCCCGCACTCCCTGGCAGGCAGAGCGCATCGCTGGGGAAGTTGAGGTCGTCAAGGCCTATGGTCTTAGGAACAAAAGGGAGCTTTGGAAGGCTCAGGCCGTTCTCAGGAAGTACAGACAGGCCAGCAGACTGATGCTCGCCGCTGTAGCCGTGGGACAGATGCCTGTCAAGGCAGAAGCAATTCTCGCTCGCTTGAAGAAGCTGGGAATGCTCAAAGAGGACGGAGATCTCGACGCCATTCTATCCATGAAGGTTTCGGACGTCCTTGAGAGAAGGCTGCAGACCCAGGTTTATCGCCAGGGGCTCGCCAATTCTTTGAAGCAGTCCAGGCAGTTCATCGTTCATGGTCATATCCAGGTCTCCGGGCGCAGAGTAGATGTGCCGGGCTATCTGGTAAAGCGTGGAGAAGAAATGAGCATTGACTATTACATTGGATCGCCCATGGCCAAGGAAGGCCATCCTGAGAGGGCATCCAGAACACCCAGGGTGGAAGCATAAATGGCAGAAGGAAAATGGGGCATTGCCCATATCTTCTCGTCCTTTAACAACACGCTGATCACCATCACAGACCTGACCG
>JAJRAX010000346.1 GCA_028679775.1 Methanothrix sp.
GAGCCGTACCTCGTTGCATAGCTGTTCGATGTGCCGGCCGGAACAAGATTCGGCCGGTCGCTGCCTGTTTCCTGGTCGAGGTTATTGTCTGTCCCGAGCAATACGTTGACAGGACGTCCGCTGCCCAACTCGAGGTAAGGCGCCACGGACCAGTCGCGCCACAGCCGGGAAACCCCATCCGGCTTTCCTCCCGACCGGCGCGTCTGATAGACGCCTGCGACGACAAGACGCTGGCGCTGATCGTACAGCGCGAGCCCGCGTTCAGCCCGGAAATTCCGCATGTCCTGCGCTCGCGTGTGCGGGAAGATCTCCTCCGCATCGTCGATGGCCTTTGAGAAGCTGTAGGAACCGCTCAGTGTTAGCGAGGAAGTGAGCCGTCCACGGAGTGAGAGCCGCAAACCGTTGTACACGCTGTTGGCGGTACCCTCGAAAGCCATCGCCTCCGATACCGTCGAAACCGGCCGGAAGTAGTTCTGCGACAGCAGCGCCGCCGAGGAGTTACCGGCGGCCAGAAATGCGGCGGACCTCTGCGAATCCGTCGGATTGACATCGCGCGAGCGCGCCAGATGCGCGCCTTTCACCCAAACATACGCGGCGTCCATCGTCAGGCCTGGACGGATCTGGCTGCTCAACACGAGGTTCGCCTGCTGCGAACTGCCAAGCCGCCAGTCGTTAGAGAAAGCGATCAGTCCCGTCGATGCACTGCTGGAGGGGAAGGATGCCAGCTTCTGGGCAGAGGATTGGAACACGGCCGCAGCCGTCGAACCCGGCAGGATCGCGCGCGTTATCTGGACACCATCGCCAGCCGCCGCCAGATAGGTGGCCAGGTTGAGCAGGCGGTCGTAGAACAGTCCGTACGACCCGCGCACCGTGAGTTTGCCGTCCGCCAGCACCTGGTAGGCGAACCCAATGCGGGGCTGGATGTTATTCCGGTCCACGCGGGGAGATCGGCGCAACGACAGTTGGTCGAAGACCTGTTGCATGGCTGTTGAGCCGGGATTGAGCTCATCAGCCCATTCCACGTCATAACGCACGCCCAGATCGAGCGTCAACCGTGGCCGGACGCGCCACGTGTCCTGGGCGAAGAAGCCGGCGGTCGTTTTCCCGGCATCGGACACCGGGTCGCCGAATTGCTGAACGTAATTCGACGCCAAGCCAAGCCCGTAGGCCTGCACTGCGGTCAGTTGCGGCGATCCCGACACGGCTCCCGGCGCCGTCTGAGCGGCAAAGGTGAACAGCCCGTTGGTCAACCGATGATACTCCACCATGGAAGGGCAGAGCATCAGATCGCCGCCTACCTTGAACGTGTGCGCCCCCAACGAGAGAGTCAGCGAATCGTCCAGATGCACATGCTTCTCCGTGCGGTAGTGCGGAAGGATGTTTTCCCGCCCCAGGAAAGCGACTCCGGAGATATTCACCGGTGCGCCGAGTCCGTTCGGCGTCATGTCGAACTTTCGCTGGCCCCACGAAATGCGCAGGTCATTCAGCCTTCGGGGACTGAGGACCGAACTCAGGCTGAGCACAGCCGTAGGATCCAGGGTTGTCAACGCGGCGGTCCGTTCAAACGCCAACAGTCCCGAGATCTGATCGTTATTCTGCGCCTCGATCGAACTCTGCTTGTCGTGCGCATAGTTGAGGCGCGCTGACAGCCGGTGTACGCGGGAAATCTCGTGATCCAAACGCGCCATGTAGGATCCGGTTCGCTGGCTGATCGGGTAAACTCC